>JACXTQ010000402.1 GCA_016919605.1 Methylovulum sp. | reverse complement strand
CAAGCAAGGCCGATAATCTTCTTAACGCCAACTCATCAGAACCGCACTCGTACAAGCCAAAGGTTTTGGGGATATTGTAATGTCGGCAAAGTGCCAAGATGACATGACAATCATTAATGCCCTCGGTTAGTAGCACTTTAGGGCCTTTGTACTTAAATTCCATAATTAAGCTACCTGACTTCAACATCAGTTTCTAAAGAATCTGACAGCGTTTCAATATCGTATTCTTGGACTGACACAGAGCCATTACGGGTAAATAGCCTAAAAAATGCGCCTGCTTGTTGATGATCTTGCCAAGCCGCATCAAAGCCATGAACGCAATCTCTGCTATGGGTTGTGCAAAATACTTGGACATTAAGCATTTCCGCCAATTGAAAAACGGTTTTCCAGACCGATTCTTGTACAGCCCAGTGCAAGCCATTTTCAAATTCATCAATTAACAGCACACCACCTTTGGCGTTTACTAGAGATAAAATAATGTGGAAAACCCTGGTTACACCATCGCCTAGGCTTTTAAGAGGTATCCGTCCTTCTTGGTTTTCCAGTTTGACTACGGGAACACGATCCTGTGACCTTCTTTCGCCTTCGACAAATGCTAGACCGATTATTGACTTTTCTACTAATGTAAGTGCCTTTATGACATCTTTTTCTAGATCTGTAAGATTAATAGCATCCCATAATTGGGCGGCTTTTTCATCGGAAAGCCCTTGTGTTGAGACGAGTTGTATGGAGCCGTATTTATTTTGTGTCCGTTGATTGTTTAATCTGAATCTAGCTTCCCTATAGGAGTCTCGAAACTCCCGGTTTTGTGAGAACAATAGTTGCGTACTTTCTACATGTTCAGAAACAACAAATATTTCAATATCAGGGTCAATGTAGTCAGGTTCGATATTTTCCAGTTCTTCAGGATTTAGTTTTCTTCTGGTTTTTTTGTCTGCGGACTCTTCAATTATGAATGCCGCCGTTCTGATGCTTAAGGATTCTTGGCCTTCTTTAATGGCAAGTGTAAAACCTGGCTCAATGAGGTTAGGGATTTTATGCCCTTTAAACAAATGCCGAATTGGGTTTAATGACAGTATATTTAGATTATGCGGCAAATTGGAATCGTAATTTTCTTGTCGGGAAGCTATGAGGTTGTAAATTACTTCAATGGAAGCATTTGATGCATATAATAAAATAGCTTCTAAAAATGTACTCTTACCCGCATTATTACGCCCCACTATCAAATTGACCCTACCTAATCTGTTGATAGATAGTGTATTGAAAATTCTAAAGTTTTCTATATAGAATGAAGGTAGCATTGCTTTTCTCTAAATTTCACGAATATAAGTTATGAACAATCAAGCGTAGCCGATATTCCCTTGGATTTGTAATGTACGATTCACCCTATCGTTGCCCAATATTTTTGAGCGTAGATAGAGTAATTATCATGCGTGTATTAAATAGCAAATAAGAATTTTATGAAATACATATACAATCCTTATATCGTCGGATGCACGGTGACACTCCCCCGTCCATCATCGGTAATCTCATCATCGCTGATTTTAAAGTTACCCACTTTCATGGTCAGGTAGCGGTCAAAATAGTCCTTTAGGCCTTTTTCCACCGAGGGGTCAAAGTCGGGTTTGACGGTGTGGGTGGTGCCCCATGGGGTGGCGATGACTTTGCCGTCAACTACGACCAACTGGCCGTCCTTAAAGACATAATCGGGTTTTTCGAACATCTGTTCGCGGTTGGCGTTGTCGGTGTAGACGGTGATGTCCGCCCAGTTGCCAGCGCTTAAGCCGCCCCGGTCTTTCAGGCCGATCAGTTTGGCGGCGCCGGCGCGGGTCATGATGGCGATGTCTTGCAAGCTGTATTCACGGTCTATCGAAGCCAAAGTGGTCATTTTTTGCGCTTCGGGGTGGATGGTCGCCAGCATGTCGTTGCGGAAGGATTTATCCATCAGCAAACGTATCAGATGCGGGTAGCTGGTGAACGGTGCGCCGTTGGGATGGTCGGTGGTCAGGAAAATGCGCCACGGGTCATCGACCAACAAGAAAGTTTCCAAGCCTATCGCCCATTGCAAGGCGTTGACAAAATTTTGGTCCCGATATTTGAACGGCACGACCCCGCAACCGGCATCACATTCAATGTCCATCGTCACCCATTTGTTGGGGCTGGCGTGTTTGTGGTTGGCGTGTTGGCGCATACTGTCGCCGGAGGCGGTGACGGTTTGCCCGAACAGGATTTGCCCGACATCGATAGTGATGTTTTTGTTTTTATTGACGGCTTCGGCAATCTGCGCCGCGCCGGAGGAGAATTTAAAATCACCTTCGGTGCCGTAGCTGTGGAATTGGATGTGGGTCAAGTGCATGGGCAAGCCGCCGATGCCTTGGATGGTGTCCAAAGTCGTTTGCACATTGCCCGGTACGCCCAAGTTGCAGCCGTGGACATGCAGCGGATGGCTTACGCCCAATTCTTTGACCGCCGTTGCCAACACCCGCAGGATTTCACGCGGGGTCACGCCGTAATGGCTGTTTTGCTCATCCAAGTCCAGCTTGCGTTGGTTGAACTTAAACGCATTGATGCCGCCGGGGTTGACGACTTTAACGCCGATGGCTTTGGCGGCATTGATCGTCCACGCCACATAGTCGTTAATGGCCTTTTGGTCTTGCTTGGCGGTGAGCATCCGCAGCAGGTAGTCGTCACTGCCGAGCATGACATAGCCGCCTTTGTCCAAAATCGGGATGTCGCCCATTTCCATGTGCGCTTGACGGGCGTTGATCGGCAACAGCGCGGGTTCAAAGCCTGCGGTATAGCCCATTTCCGCATAGCGGTAGCCGGTGACGAAGCTGCTGGGCATGGCATGGCCGCAACCGGAGCGGCAGATATGGGTGCGCTCGACTGGATCGGCGCGATGGTCTTCGGGCAACAGGGTACGGGCGATGTTGCCCTTGCCGCCGCCGATGTGGGTGTGCATGTCGATGGCCCCTGACATCACCACCTTGCCTTTCAGGTCGTAGTCCTTATCGGGCGTGGCTTCGGCGGGCGCGTTGATGATGCGCCCATCTTGGATGTAAATGTCCTGTTGCTGTCCGGCTATGCCAGCGGCTGGGTCATAGACAGTGCCGCCGCTTAATTTGATTAACATGGTGTTTCCTTATAAAGCGTGTTCAATGGCATTCAGGACATCCGCCGTACTAGGCAAACCCGAATCGCGTAATTTTTTCAGCCGGATGGCGACGACGTTGTCCATGCGGAAAGCGTGTCCGGCATGGTCTATCCCAGGTGTGCCGACGGGGATGTACACATCAGGCTCTTGGCTAAAGGTCATGCCGGAGCGGCCCACCACAATAGTTGGCAAGCTGGTGACGGGCGGCACGGACTGGCTGTTGAACGCCTGTACCCAAACCAGCGCATCCGCTTCGCCGTTGGCCAGCAACGTGCGCGAGTCGTTCAGGAACGGGTCGTATTCAGGATAACCCCGGCTAAAGCGCGTCCGTGCCGGATAGCCGGTTGTCCAACCGCACACTTGGTTGGCGGTTTGGTCGCCTTCCTTGCCCGCCAAGGGCAAACCGGAACAGCGGGTGTTTTGGTCGTTAATGTCCTTAATCATCTCCGAGAGCGTTTGCACAGTCAGTTCGGCTTGGCTATAGGCCAACGCCCCCGCCGCCCACGTCACCACACCGTACTTTGCCGCTTTGAGCTGGTCGGCAATGCCCTGCAAATCGGCCACCGCCAATCCCGCCACGCAGGTGCTACGGATAGGCTGTTTTTTCACCAACGCCCGTAAGACCGCCATGACTTCGGGCAAGTCTGCCGTGGCGCATTCAAACACTTGGGCTTGATTGCCGTTAGGCGAAGTCGAGGCGCTGCCGCTGGGGGCTTTGCCCAAATAGATCACCTGCCGTTGGCTGGAGTCCTCAACGAACATGGCATCCGTCCACAAATAACGCTCGAAAAAACGCGGCGCGAAGGCTTCCAAATCCGTGCCGACAACCAACAGCACATCGCAACGGTTTTTCACTTCCGCCAGCGTGGTGTTCATCCAACCGGAGTCTTGCAAGGCCAAGAAGTTATTGCGGGCGCCGACAAAATTCATATTATCGACCACCGCGCCGCAATGGTCAGCCAAGGCCAACAACCCACGCATCCCGTTGACATCGGTGGCGCAACCGCCAATCACTGGCAGTTTAGTGTCTTGCAACAGCGCCGCCGCACGGGCCACCGCCACTTCCAAGCTGACCGCTTGGCCATCCACACGCGGGCTGGTGTCGGTGATGGCCTGTTCAAACAGCGGCGTATTGACCGCACAGCCATTGGCTGTCACTTTCAGCGATAAGCCGTCCACCTGAATGCTCAGGTCATCCGTGCCGATACCGCAAAAAGGACTGGGTACTTCTGTTATTTCTATCATTGAAACGTCCTTTACTCATGAGGGATTTTAAGATGCGGACAAATGCCCAACAGCCAAGATTCTTGTGCGTATTCTAACGCGAATTAAATTGACTGTCTCAATAACGCTATGCAATACACTATTGACAATAGGGGGTGGGTTTAAACAAACGGCACTAAGATCGCGTAGGCTTTCTTGAAAAGCTACAGAGGGTGTGGCCTTATGCCCTTTT
>JACXTQ010000401.1 GCA_016919605.1 Methylovulum sp. | reverse complement strand
TGGGGTATGCCGACTAAAGGCTACAAAACCAGAAAAAACAAACGTACTGATAATATGATTATCAGACGCCGTAAGTAGAATTAGAGAGGGATTAACGTGCCGCGCTCAATTAAAAAAGGTCCTTTTATTGATCACCATCTTCTGAAGAAAGTTGAAGATGCCGTAAACAGCAATAATCGGAAACCAATTAAAACATGGTCGAGAAGATCAATGATCATTCCCGACATGCTCGGTTTGACCATTGCTATACACAATGGCAAGCTTCATATTCCGGTATTGATTTCCGAGAATATGATAGGCCACAAATTAGGCGAATTCGCGCCTACCCGTACATACAAAGGCCATGTGGCTGATAAGAAATCCAGATAGAGGCTTGTAGGTAATGGAAATTTCGGCAAAATTAAGTAATGCGCCTTTATCTGCACAAAAGGCCCGTCTGGTTGGCGATCAAATCCGTGGCATGGCTGTTGACAAGGCGTTGAACACCTTGAAATTCAGCTCCAAAAAAGCCGCAGCCATCGTCAAAAAGATACTGGAATCGGCCATCGCCAATGCGGAGCATAACGAAGGCATTGATATCGATGATTTAAAAGTGTCCACCGTTTATGTCAACGAAGGGCCTACCATGAAACGGTTTAAGGCAAGAGCCAAAGGACGTGCGAACCATATCCTTAAAAGAACCTGTCATATCACAATCAGCGTTGCAGAATTCGAGTAGGGGTTTATAAGCTATGGGTCAGAAAGTACATCCAACCGGCATACGCCTTGGCATTGTCAAACATTGGAACTCAAGATGGTACGCCAGTTCGCAAGATTACCCCGTTTTTCTGCATCAAGATTTGAAAATCAGGGAATTTATCAGAAAGAAATTGGCTAACGCATCGGTCAGCCGCATACAGATCAACCGTCCGGCCAACAACGCCCACATCACCATCCACACCGCAAGGCCTGGTATCGTGATCGGCAAAAAAGGCGAAGACATTGATGTGTTGAAGCAAGAAATATCGAAAATGATCGGCATTCCCGTCCAGGTCAACGTAGAAGAAATAAGAAAACCTGAACTGGACGCACAACTGGTCGCCGAAGGCATCGCCCAACAGCTGGAAAAACGTATCATGTATCGCCGCGCCATGAAACGCGCTGTGACCAACACCATGCGTTTGGGTGCCGAAGGCATCAAAATCAGCATCGGTGGCCGTCTGAACGGTGCCGAAATTGCGCGTACCGAATGGTACCGTGAAGGCCGTGTGCCTTTGCATACCTTACGCGCCGACATCGACTACGCGACCGCCGAAGCAAATACTACCTATGGAATTATCGGTATCAAAATCTGGATATTCAAAGGTGAAGTATTCGACATGGACGCGCATCTCGCTTCCATTAATTCTGAATCTAAAAAATAGTTGAAGGGAAAAAGTTATGCTTCAACCTAAAAGAACCAAATTTCGCAAGCAGCACAAAGGCAGAAACAACGGCACGGCGGTAAAAGGCTCGTCCGTTAGCTTTGGTGAATACGGCCTGAAATCCATCAGCCGTGGCCGTTTGACCGCACGTCAGATCGAATCGGCCAGAAGAACTATCACCCGCCACGTCAAACGGGGCGGTAAAATCTGGATCCGTATCTTCCCTGACAAGCCGATCACCAAAAAACCTTTGGAAGTTCGTATGGGAAAAGGGAAAGGTAGTGTAGAATACTGGGTTGCACAAATCAGACCCGGCACTATGCTGTACGAAATCCAAGGCGTTTCTGAAGAATTGGCCCGTGAAGCCTTTACTCTCGCTGCGGCTAAGTTGCCATTGAAAACACTCTTTACCGTTCGGACAATAATGTAATGAAAGCAACCGAATTACGCCAAAAACCCCCCGCCGAATTGCAGGCGATGCTGCTCGAACTTTCACGCGAGCGCTTTAACCTTAGAATGCAAAAGGCCACCAGCCAGCTTTCTAAGCCAGACCAAGTGAAAAAAGTAAGGCGTGATATCGCACGTATCCAGACAGTATTAACACAAATGGTAGGTGCATGATATGAGCGAAAACGTCACTAAGCTACGGACTATCTCCGGTCGGGTGGTCAGCAACAAAATGGACAAGACCATCACGGTTTTGGTTGAGCGGGTCGTCAAACACCCTGTTTATGGCAAGTACATCAAACGTTCGACCAAAATGATGGCCCATGATGAAAACAACATTTGCCAAGAAGGCGACCTTGTTTCAATCGCGTCTTGCCGGCCTTTGTCAAAGCACAAAACATTTATGCTTGTCCAGGTCTTAGAAAGTTCGAACAAATAGCCCTCGCTATTTATATACAGTCAAATTAGGAATAGATCATGATTCAGATGCAAACTAACCTTGATGTCGCCGACAACAGCGGCGCGAAAAAGGTCATGTGTATCAAAGTCCTGGGTGGTTCTCATCGGCGTTATGCCGGCATTGGTGACATCATCAAGGTCAGCATAAAAGATGCGATTCCGCGCGGAAGAGTAAAAAAAGGCGAAGTCTACAACGCCCTGGTCGTGCGCACCCGTAAAGGTGTCCGCCGTCCGGACGGTTCGGTCATTCGTTTTGATGGTAACGCGGCGGTTATCTTAAACAATAACCTGCAACCTTTAGGTACGCGTATTTTTGGCCCAGTGACACGCGAGCTTAGAGGGGAAAAATTTATGAAAATTATCTCTTTGGCTCCTGAAGTATTATAAGGGGAAGAATATGCAAAAAATAAAAAAAGGTGACGACGTTATCGTCAGGACTGGCAAGGACAAAGGCAAAAGCGGCCGCGTGACCCAGATTCTTAAGAATGACAAAGTCTTGGTTGAAGGGATTAACCAAGTCAAGAAAACACAAAAATCGAACCCAAATACCGGAGAGTCTGGCGGCATCATCACCAAAGATATGCCCCTCCATATTTCCAATATTGGTTTGTATAATCCTGCGACAAAAAAGGCAGATCGTATTGGCTTTAGAATATTGGAAGATGGGAAAAAAGTCAGATACTTTAAATCTACCAATGAAGTCGTTGACAATTAAGGTGTAGATGGGTTATGGCCAGATTAAAAGAAACATATAAAGAAACCGTCCTGCCTGCATTGATGGAGCAGTTCGGCTACAAATCCGTGATGCAAGCGCCACGGATCACCAAGATCACCCTGAACATGGGCGTGAGCGGCGCAGTCACCGACAAAAAGGTGTTGCAGGCGGCGGTTGGCGACATGGAAAAGATTGCCGGCCAAAAGCCTGTGGTCACCTTGGCGAGAAAATCCATCGCGGGCTTTAAAATCCGTGACGATATGCCTATCGGTTGTAAAGTGACCTTGCGCAGCGACAAAATGTACGAGTTTTTGGACAGGCTGATCAGCATCTCCATCCCGCGTATCCGTGACTTCCGTGGCCTTAGCCCTAAAAGCTTCGATGGCCGTGGCAACTACTCGATGGGCGTTAAAGAGCAGATCATCTTCCCTGAAATCGATTACGATAAAATTGATGCTTTGCGGGGTATGGATATTACCATTACTACAACAGCACGGACAAATGAAGAAGGTTTAGCGTTGCTGAAATTATTCCATTTTCCATTTAAGAGCTAAAGGGTAGGTTTATCATGGCAAAGAAATCAATGATCGCTCGTGAAGACAAGCGCAAAAAATTGGTAAAAAAATACAGTGCTAAACGTGATGCTTTGAAAGAAGCCATCAGAAGCCCTAACACCTCGTTTGAAGACAAAGAATTGGCGCAATTGCAACTGCAAAAGCTGCCACGGGATTCGAGCATGTCCAGAGTGCGTAACCGTTGTAATTTGACCGGCCGTCCGCACGGATATTATCGTAAGTTTGGCCTGAGCCGTAACAAGCTGAGAGAAGCCACAATGCGTGGTGACGTGCCTGGCTTAGTTAAGGCTAGCTGGTAATATCTGGTAGATCGAGTTAGGAGAAATAATAATGAGTATGACAGATCCTGTAGCGGATATGCTGACACGCATCAGAAACGGCCAATCGGCAGGTAAGAAATTTATCAAGCAGCCGTCTTCAAAATTGAAAGTGTCGATAGCAAAAGTATTAAAAGAAGAAGGTTATATAACCGATTTTAGTACAGAAACGGTAGGTAATCACATCGAAATGACGGTCGAGCTGAAATACTATAAAGGTGTTCCGGTTATCGAAAATATAAAAAGAATTAGTAGACCCGGCTTGCGCATCTATAAATCTAAAGATGAGTTGCCAAAGGTTCTTGGTGGTTTGGGTATTGCTATTGTTTCAACATCGAACGGTGTTATGACTGACCGGGCCGCCCGCGCAATCGGGCATGGCGGCGAAGTTATTTGCACAGTTTGTTAATGTAGGCGTGTTATGTCAAGAATTGCTAAAGCCCCCATCACTATACCTCAGGGTGTAGATGTAAAATTAGAAGATAACAACGTGACCGTCAAGGGAGTTAAAGGTCAGTTGTCATTCGCGCTTAACCCGTCCGTGAGCCTTGAGATTGGCGACAATGTCATCCAAATGGTCTGGAACAGAGACGATAAAATCGCGACCGCCCAAGCAGGTACTGCACGGGCGATTGTCGGCAACATGGTCACCGGCGTTTCCGCCGGTTTCGAAAGGAAGCTGACCTTGATAGGCGTAGGTTACCGCGCCCAAGCAAAAGACACAGTGTTGAGCTTGTCTTTAGGTTATTCGCATCCGGTTGAATTTCAAGTCCCCGCTGGCATCACGATTGAGACTCCGACCCAAACGGAAATTCTCATCAAAGGCAGCGACAAGCAACAGATTGGACAAGTGGCGGCCAAAATTAGGGCATATCGTCCACCTGAGCCTTACAAAGGCAAAGGTGTCAGATACGCTGATGAGACTGTTATCAAGAAAGAAGCTAAGAAGAAATAAGGTGGCGTGATGGAAAAGAAGCAAACTCGTATGAAGCGCGCATTAAAATTGCGCTGCAAAATAAAAAAATTAAATGCCATCCGCTTATCGGTCCACAAGACCTCCCAGCATATCTACGCCCAAATTATCAGCGGTGATGGCACCAGCACCTTAGTGAGCGCGTCAACCACCCAAGCGGACATCAAATCGGGATTGAAAAATACCGACAACATCCAGGCGGCGGCTGAAGTGGGCAAGCACATCGCCCAACGGGCGCTGGCCGCCGGTATCACCGAGGTTGCTTTTGATCGATCTGGTTTTAAATATCATGGTCGCGTGAAAGCATTGGCTGATGCTGCGCGTGAAGTCGGCTTGAAGTTTTAGGAGAATAAAATGTCTACAGCACCTGCCCAAGGCAGCACTGATGGTTTGCAAGAAAAGCTCGTCAACGTAAGACGGGTCGCTAAGGTGGTAAAAGGTGGCCGTGTGTTCGGTTTCACCGCCCTGACCGTGGTCGGCGACGGCGCAGGCCGTGTCGGTTACGGGGTCAGCAAAGCCCGCGAAGTGCCGATCGCCATCCAAAAATCATTGGAACAGGCACGGAAAAACATGCGCAAAGTGTCCTTAAAAGGCGACACCTTGCAATACCCGATCATGAACACCACCGGCGCGGCCAAAGTTTACATGCAGCCCGCTTCCGAAGGTACCGGCATCATCGCCGGCGGCGCGATGCGTGCCGTGTTTGAAGTGGTCGGTGTCCATAACGTGTTGGCAAAATGTATCGGCACTAACAACCCAATCAACGTTGTCAGGGCGACCATCAATGGCCTCACCGGAATGCACAACATCCAACAAGTGGCCGCCAAACGTGGTTTATCTGTCGATCAAATTATCGGATAACTTAAGATGGCTACTAATAAATTGAGTGTGACAATGATTAAGAGCAAGTTTGGCCGTCTACCCAGACACCAAGCCTGTCTGAAAGGATTGGGTCTAAGTCGGATGCACCAAACCGTTGAAGTCCTTAATACCCCAGAAAACAGAGGCATGATAAATAAAGTATCGTATATGCTAAAAGTTGAGGAAGTATAATGTTTCTGAATACCATACAGTCTAGTGAAGGATCACGCAAAAAGTCCAAACGCGTCGGCCGCGGTATCGGTTGCACCTTGGGCAAAACCTGCGGACGCGGCCATAAAGGCCAAAAAGCCAGAAGCGGCGGTTTCCATAAGGTCGGTTTTGAAGGCGGCCAGATGCCGTTGCAACGCCGTCTGCCTAAAGTCGGTTTTACGTCCAGAACCAAAATGTATTCCGCTGAAGTCCGTTTGGGCGAGCTGAACGGTTTGGCCGTTGACGTGATCGACCTGAAAGTGCTGATCGATGCCAACATCGTCCCCGCTTTCACCAAATTGGCAAAAGTCATTAAATCAGGCGAAGTCACCAAAGCCGTCACCCTGAAAGGGATTAACGTGACCGGTGGCGCACGTGTAGCCATTGAAGCGGCTGGCGGAACAATAGAGGCTTAATCCGGTGAATACTCCAAGAGCGCAAATGACCAACAAGCCGGGTAATTTTTCCGAGCTGCAAGCAAGATTGCTGTTTGTCTTAGGGGCCTTAGTGGTCTATCGGGTCGGGGCGCATATCCCTGTGCCCGGCATTGACCCCAAAGCCTTGGCGATCATGTTTGAACAGCAAAGCGGCTCCATCCTGGACATGTTCAACATGTTTTCGGGCGGTGCCTTGATGCGCTTGAGTCTGTTTGCCTTGGGTATCATGCCGTACATTTCCGCGTCCATCATCATGCAGTTGATGACGGTGGTGTTGCCGTCAATGGAACAGATGAAAAAGGAAGGTGAGGCGGGCAGACGTAAAATCTCCCAATTCACCCGCTATGCGACGGTGGTCTTGGCCACCTTCCAAGCCGTAGGCATTTCCTTGGTCTTGCAAAGCCAAACCGCTGGCGGTTTGTCAGTGGTGTTAAACCCTGGCATGGGCTTTGTCGCCGTCACCACCATCACCTTAGTGA
>JACXTQ010000400.1 GCA_016919605.1 Methylovulum sp. | reverse complement strand
CAAATCATCATGATGTTCGGGTATTAAGATGGGTGTAGCGGCGACTTCATCCACCAGCCAAACGCTACTCTCATGCAGGCTGAGCAAATAATCTGCGCCCGCCTTGCCGCCTCTAAGCAAATCTTGGGTTTCCAGCGAGTCAATACTGACCAAAAAACCCGCTTGCTTAAGGGCTTGGACAGACTCTTCCAGATGCGGGAACGGAGTGCTGGGCAAGCACCCCAAATCAATGACATCCGCACCGTTATGCCGATAATAAGCCGCGCGTTCGAGCACTTGTGCGACGCTTAGATTGGGTGCATCGGTAATTTCCGCGAATATTTTCACGCGATACTGACTTAAGTCATACGTATGGGCTTTTTTGCCAAAAAACAGCGGCAAGTCTTTCAACTCCTCAGGGCCACGCATAACTGGCAGGTTGTTAAAGTGTTGCGACAAGGCGGCAATGTCGCCTCGGCATCGTCCGGGCAAAATAATCCGGTCAGCCCCAAAGGTATCATGCAACCGCCTGGCCACCATGTCGGTAGTCATGAGTGCCGCCACTTTTAAGCCTAATTGATGCACGGTGTAAGAGAAATCTGGCTGCATTTTTTCCAAAATGCCATGCAGTTGCTTTTCCGCCAGTTTACCGGTCAAAAACAGGATATGCTCGCTCATGCCAAGGCCGCCAAGCGTGCCTGTATCGTGGCGACCAACGCCTCTACGCTGTCCACTACAGTAGTGTATTCAAACTGACGCAATTTATCGGTGCCTTCTAGGTCAATCTTGCGTGGATACACCATCACCTTGCCGCCCGGCGCTGTGGTTTCCATTGCGGGGGCAATGTCGCAAGGGTAAACAATGCTGGGAATCCGGCATTTTCCGGCCTGTGAATACAAATTAGTCACCAAGGTGTCGGCAATCCCTAACACACATTTGGCAACAGTGTTGGACGTGGTCGGCGCCATGACAAACGTATGGTAATAGCCTTTGTAAAACAAGCCGACCGGCGGGGACGATGCCGCTTTGTCGCGGTAAACGGACATTTTACTGCGCAGGTCTCCCAGTTGAATACCATACATTTTTAAAACTTCCTCGCCCGCCGGACTGATGTACACATCCACGGCCTCTAAAGTCATCAAAAACGCAATACATTCTTCTATGTAATGGCCAGAGCCAGTGATCGCCCAAGCTAGTCGAGGTTTATCCATTTACTGTGTGAGATTGGTCTATGCAAAGGGCTATTATAACCGAATCGTAACGGCTCTTTGGCGGCTAATTTGTTGCTGTAGCCTTGGCTTTTGCAAAAGCTGAAACGATTATGCTTATCTATCCGCGCAGATTATGCCAATAAGATCGCCCATATTGTCGGACTTATCCTACGTTCTGCATAAATATCCTACAAAATTGCAAGCCTCGCTCTGATTTTCAACTAAAGGTTTTACCTTGATAATGCGTTCCAGAGAATTTATTAGGCTTATTTTTTGCTGGCAACCCTGCCCAATAGGCCGTTTATTGACCCTATTGTTATTGATTGTTGGCGGATAACAATAGTTTTTTAAGCCAATATCTTACAGGAAGAAAAGTCATGAGCAATATTAACGAAATCGTAGATCAATTAGTTTCAACCATTGATGGTGTGATCGTCGCCGCCGTGGTCGATGGCAATAGCGGTATGCTGTTAGGATCCGCTGGCAGTGGCCTTGATATGGAATTGGCATCTGCGGGCAATTCCGAAGTGGTGCGCTCTAAATTGAAAACAATGAAAAGCTTAGGCCTGAAAGATGAGATTGAAGACATCCTGATTACATTAGGCAAGCAATACCACATTATCCGCCCCACCGAAAAATATGCGGGCATCTTTATTTACGTCGTTTTAGATAAATCTAAAAGCAATTTGGCACTGGCCCGTCGCTCGGTCACGACTTTAGAAAGCAAATTGGTCATCTAAGTTAGCCCTGCGCGATGCCCATTTTTATAAAAGTTGTAACAGGCATTGTTGACAAAAGCGCTAAGTAGGGTTGCCCAACACACCGCGTTTAGCACCCCAAAAGCCTGGATGAGCAAACCTCTCCGGGCTTTTTTGTTTGATAAACCTGGTGTCTAAACACCGCGTTTAGGGGCGATGCAAAAACCGTGTACCTGCGTGCCTTTTGACTTGCCAGTTTTGGTAAAAATCAGAAGGGTTTACCCTAAACACCATAAAAGCGTTATCATCCGCGTTTTATGATAATAAGGTGGTTTAGGATTAAATGGTTTCATAATGGTGCAGACACTAAAAAAGAACATGAGATTTCTAATCATTGATGACAATGCCGCCGATAGGTTATTGACCGCACAGCTATTAAGCCGACAATTTCCCGGCGCAGATATCTGTGAGGCAGGGAATCAAGATGATGTTAGTCAGCTTATCGGCACAGATGTGGACGCGGTGATTACCGAATTCCGTTTAAATTGGACGGACGGTTTGGCATTGTTCCAGGACATCCGTAAACGCTACGCTCTCCCTGTCATTATGTTGACAGCCTATGGTGATGAAACCTTGGCCGCCGCCGCCATCAAAAACGGTATGGCCGATTACATTGTTAAAGACAACCGCCATTTGCTCGGCGAGTCCTTAACCCAAACGCTACTAAGGCCTAAACAGGCCAAGCGTTTTCAGGGCGAAGACGGCTGGGATGTCGCATTGTTAAAACTGACCTCGGATTTGACTTATGCCATGCGGGTAATGCCTGACAATAGCTTGGCATTTGAATGGCTTAGTGAATCGCTAAAGCGTATAGTCGAGGTTAATCCAGCCCTTGAATCACCTAATAGCCTGACGCTACACGTCCATCCCGATGATGCCGCCAGCATCCGGCATCATCTTAACCAGTTGCTGGCCGGATTTGAAAATACCAGCGAATACAGGGTATTGGATGCAACGGGCAAATACCGTTGGTTTAAGGATTATGCCTTACCTAGCCGCGATAAGGTCAACGCCAAGATCAATGCGATTTACGGCGTTCTCCAAGACATTACCTTGCAACGGGAAACGGAACAACAATTGCGTCTGATGCAGTCGGCCATTGAGTCCAGCACCAACAGCATTATGATTAGCGGGTTGGCCGATACCGATTTCGCCGTCATTTATGCAAATGACGCTTTTTTTAGGTTAACAGGTTATTCATCGGCTGAGGTGCTGGGCAAAAATTGCCGATTTTTACAAAACAATGACCGTGACCAACCGGAAATTACCGTGATACGCACCGCTTTGCAGCAAGGGTGTGATGCCCATGTTATCTTACGCAATTACCGTAAAGACGGTAGCCTGTTTTGGAACGAAGTCCATATTTCACCGATACGCGATAAGCAAAACACTATCACCCATTTTGTCGGGGTCAATAATGACGTGACTGACCGCCATGAAATGCAGGTATTGTTGACCAGAAAAGAAGCCAAATTACGCGCCATGTTCAATAGCGTGTTCGATGGCATTTTCATCGTTGACGAACACGGGTTGATTGAGAGCACTAATCCGTCGATAGAAAAAATATTTGGCTATCCATCCGACGGGCTGATCGGATTGCATATCAATTTATTGATCGGAGATTTGCAGTGGAGTTGGCATGATTTGTTTTCCCATCGGGACAACCATTATATGGGCTCGAAAACCATCTGTGTAGCTCACGAGACCTATGGATTGAAAAAAGACGGCTCGACATTCCCGATGGATTTGACCATTATCGAAATTAATTTGGAAAACCGGCATGTGTTTATTTGTACGGTGCATGATGTCAGTAAGCACAAACAGGCGGAGGATGCGCTAAGGAAATTGGCCAGCCATTTGGAATTGGCCAGGGAAGGGGAGAGGGCGCGGATTGCGCGGGAGATTCATGATGAATTGGGCAGCTTTTTGACCGTCCTTAAAATGGATATGAGCTGGCTCAACAAGCAATTGCCCCCCAATCTGACCATCTGTTTGGACAAAACGTCGGCGATTATCCAACAAATTGGCGAGGCCATTGAAACGGTCAGACGCATCATCACCGACTTACGCCCTAGCATACTCGATCATCTTGGCTTGTTTGCCGCCATAGAATGGCATGTGGAAAAATTCCGCCAGCAATCAGGTATCGAATGTATTTTATCGATCCCTGACACTACGGTTGAAATTGATGACAAGCACAGTATGGCGATTTTTCGCATCATGCAGGAAGCGTTGACCAACACCATCTTACACGCCATGGCCACGGTGGTTATCATTACAATCAATGTGGTTGAGGACACTCTTTATATGCGTATTGAAGATAACGGCTGCGGTATGACCCATGAACAGATAGCCAATAACGGCAGGTACGGTATTAAGGGGATGCACGAACGCGCCCGTTATTTTGGCGGTGAACTCTCACTTGATGGGCGACCGGGGCAAGGAGCCATAGTCAGTTTGCGGATGCCGGTCTATTCCTTTTAAGCAGGTGTTTATAGTGATAAAAATATTGATTGCCGATGACCATGCGATTGTCAGGGCCGGCCTTAAACAAATTCTCGCCGATGTCCCTGACATGAAAGTGTGTGGCGAAGCCAGTTCAGGTGATGAGGTGCTAAAAATGATCCGCAATGATCGTTGGGATATTTTGTTGTTGGATATTGCCATGCCGGGTAAAAACGTGTTGGAGTTGATTAAGTTGGCAAAGCATCAAAACCCGCATCAGCCTATCCTGATCTTGAGCATGTACCCTGAAGACCAATATGCCATCAGGATGCTGAAATCAGGCGCGGACGGTTATTTGACTAAAGAAAGCGCCCCTGACCAACTAGTGACCGCTATCCGCAAAGTGGCTAGGGGCGGTAAGTATATCAGTGGGGCTATGACGGAAAAATTGATTGGTGAATTGCACCCCGAACCTACACAATTGCTGCACACCACTTTAAGCGACCGTGAATTTATGGTGTTTATCGCCTTGGCTAAGGGCAAGCGGCTGACTGATATTGCCCATGAAATGTCACTTAGCATCAAAACTATCAGTACGTTTAGGACGCGGTTGATGGCGAAAATGGGTATGAATTCGGTCGCCGATATTATTTATTATGCCCTAAAGCACCATTTGCTGGATTAACCCCCCGCGCCGTCCACAATGGCCGTTATCTTGGCCATTAAGCATCCACCGCAGCGGGGCAGGTTTTACCTTTGTCCCAACCGCCCCGTACCCTATCCCTAAATCCCCTAACGGCTTGCCGCCGCCCCTTGTCCATTATTTTGCTTGGAAGGTTTCTTTTGGCCACCCGTAGATTTTAACTGACGCATAGGCCCTGAAAACGGCATAATGATAGCGGTTGCAGTTAAATTTTTAGGAATCCATGTCACACCTCACACAAAAACAAATCAATAAAGAAAATTTGTTAAACCAAGGCGTTATCTTGCTGACGCGCCAAGGTTATCACGGTACTGGCCTGAAGGAAATTTTGGATGCCGTACAAATCCCCAAAGGCTCGTTTTACAATTATTTTGGCAGTAAGGAAAATTTTGCCGCCGAAGCCACTCAGCATTACATTGCCCCGTTTATCCAGCAATTAAGCCAGCATTTGCAAAACCCTGATTGCGATGCGTTGACCGCGATCAGGCGTTATTTTAATGAGCTGATCGCCGAGTTGGAGCACACTGATTTTAAGGGCGGTTGCCTGTTGGGCAATTTGATGGGGGAAATTGGCGACACCAGCGAAGTGGTGCGGGCTTCTTTGCAACAGGCGGTCAACCAATACCGCGATTTGTTGCAGGTGGGGCTTAGCAAAGCCCAGCAGGAAGGCACGGTTAGGACGGATAAATCTGCCCAGGAAATGGCGGATTTGCTGGTCAATACTTGGCAGGGCGTGCTGTTGCGCATGAAGATTGATAAGTCATCGCTGCCGCTTCGGCAATGTTGTGAAAATTTATTGGATGATTATTTTAAGATTTGATGCTATCATCAAGACTTAAGACGACTGGTCATTTTTTAAATTAACGAGGAGAAGTTTATGCCAAAATATATTATCGAACGTGACATTCCGGGTGCAGGCGCTTTGACGGCGGCGGACTTGCAAGGCATCTCGCAAAAATCTTGCGGGATTTTGAGCGACATGGGGCCGAGCATCCAATGGGTGGAAAGTTATGTCACCGATGACAAGGTCTATTGTGTGTATATTGCCCCCAATTCCTCGGCGGTGCAGGAACACGCGGAAAAAGGCGGATTTCCGGCCAACCGCATTTCTGAAATTAAGACCATGATAGACCCGACCACTGCGGAAGCTTAAACGGCTAAAGCCCCCAAGGACACTGGGTTCTTGGGGGCTTTAGCTCCTCTGTCATCACCCCAAGAAGAGTTGACAATGAAAATAAAAAACACTCTAAATTGCCTGATTTTCGCTATTTCGGCCTTGTCCACGGTGTCTGGAAACGCCGAAATATTGGCCATGCTAAATTATGAAAGCAAGCCCAATGTCACCCCCCGACGCGAGGGTATAGCCATTATTGATGTCGATCCAGATTCGGCGAACTTCGCCAAAATAGTGACGGACATTCCGTTACCAGCGGATTTGGTCGGCCATCATATTTTTTATAATAAGGATGCCAGCAAAGCTTATCTGACCGCCTTAGGCAGTAATCCCTTGCAAGTCATGGATATGAAAAAATATCCCTACCGTCTGAAAACCGTTGCCGTGCCCGATTGCCAAGTCGGTGAGGATGTCGCGTTTTCAAAAGACAATAAGACCTGGTATCTCACCTGTATGGGTTCGAGCAATGTCATTGTCGGCGATGCGCAAACCGATCAGGCCATTAAGACTATTGCCGCACCGGAAACAGGTTCCGCCAGCACGTTTATCAGCTATCCGCACGGTATCGGTTTGCAGGATGACATTGACCGTATCGTTGTCACCAGCACCGTGCGCCCATCCGATTTAGGCAATGCCGGGGAAACGGTCACGGTGATTGAAGCCAGCAGCGGCAAGGTATTGTCCACCCATAAGTTATCTGACAAGCCTTCCCCATCGGGCGTATCGCCTGTAGAAGCCGTGTTCTTGCCAGGGGCAAATCCGGCCACCGTGTATGTCAATAATATGTTTGGCGGTACGATGTGGGCGGGCACTTGGGATAAAGACGACAAGGCCTTTAAGTTCGGTGAAATTTACAATTTTTCCCCTATTAAACAAGGTGTGCCGCTGGAGATTTATTTCAACCATAAGCATGACCGTATGTTCGTCACTACCGCTAACCCTGGCGCATTGAATGTGTTCGACATCAGTAAACCCACCCAACCGAAATTGCTCAAATCCATCCCCACCGCAGGCGGGGCGCACCATGTCGTATTTTCACCCGATGAGCATTATGCGTTTGTGCAAAACAGTTTTTTAAATTTGCCGAATATGGACGATGGTTCTATTACGGTGGTGGATTTGGTGAAAATGGAAAAGAAAACCAGTATCGATACCTTAAAAAACCAAGGCTTTAATCCCAATTGCATCGTGTTGTTGCCAGAATGGCATCATGATGATGCCCATTGATACCTAAGCGTTACGCAGAAAAAGGCCGCGTTATGCGGCCTTTTTTTTGACTAAACGCCTTGCATGGCGTTTATTGTTTGTATTATCCGTTTTATCCTCCTTATAAAAACTATGACTATCCGTAGTAGACAGCTAATTGCGCTAACTCTACCCACCGCGCTGTCAGCCATGCTGAATAACGCCTATCGGGTGATTGACCAACAAGCCGTGCAATGGTTGGGCGTTGAGGCGCAAGCGGCGATTGCCTCTTGCACGTTTATCCTGATTGGCTACTATGCGGTTTACGCTATCATTTCCGCTGGTACACTGTCCTTGGTGGCGCGGGCTGTGGGTGGCGGCCACGTTGCCGAGCAAAAACGCCTGATCGGCAATGCCCTGACCGGAGCATTGTTGATAGGCATGGTGGTGCTGGCTTTAAGCGGGCTGTTTGCGCCAGTTATCACCCATTTATTGGGGCTGTCCGATACCGTCGCCGAGCAAGCGGCGATTTTCCTGCGCTGGCAGGCGACCTATTGTTTGCCGCAAGCGCTTATGCCGACTTTGGATGCCATTTTTATTGCTTACAAGCGTCCTCGCATCGTGTTGTTTTTGCAGATTATCGCCACAATGCTGAATATCTTGCTTAACCCTATTTGCATCTACCAGTTGGGTTATGGCATTGGTGGTTCGGCTATGGCGACCGGACTGAGCCAAGCCGTGGCGGCGTTGTTGGGGTTAATTTGCTTACGCCGTACCACTGCGTTTAGATTTACGGATATGAGGCTGGGCCGTACCGTGTTGAAAATTGCCAAGATTGGTTTGCCGATGTGCTGGGGAACGCTGATGTTCGCACTGGTTTATGCCGCCCTGCTGCATTGGGTGATTTCCCCGTTGGGTGCACCCGTCAATGCCGCATTGGGGATTGGCTTTTCGGCTTTGGAAGGCTTTACTTGGCCGATATTCTGGGGCTTTTCAATGGGCATCGCCAGTATCGTTGGCCGCAATTTGGGAGCCGGTGACTTGACTGAAGCCAAACACGCGATCAGGCTGGCGTTTAAGTTATTGACCGTTACCGGCTTGCTGGTGTCGGGCGTGTTTTTCTTCGGTGCCCGTTTTTTATGCGGTTTGTTTACGCAAGACCCGCAAGTGCTGGCCGAAGCCATTTGTTACGCGCAAATCTTGGCCTTTTCGCAATTGTTTGTCGCTTATGAATCGTTAGCAGAAGGCATTTTGAGCGGGGCGGGTAAAACCCACACGATTTTTTACTGGTCGGCGCCATTAAATATAATGCGCATCCCCTTTAGCTGGCTGTTCGCCGTGTATTGGGGTTATGGCCCAGCGGCGGTATGGTGGGTAATTGGGATTTCAACAGCACTTAAGGCTTTAGGGAAGTGGTGGTCGGTCAGGTCAGGGGCTTGGCAAATATAGGCAAAAAAACCTTACGATAAGCGACACCTTAAGTGAACTGATTATCCGCCACCCACTCAAAACGTGTATCATTTGTTGATGGCTATTTATACCGATTATACCGATAAACCTCTTTTTTCACCCCACAGCAGCACCCACTAATCATTTAATGTCTACCAGCGAACTTATCCAACAACTCACCCGCCAGTTAGCCCTTTGCCTAAACCAAGACCGGCATGCCCTAAAACGCCAGTTAGACCGCTGTCGTCAAGATGCCAAGAAGGGCAAACCGATTGATGGGGCTTTGGCTAATCTTGCCAGCCGTGTCGAGAAATCAGTGGCGTTGCGTAACCGCCGCCTTGCCAGTATTCCGCCGCTGAATTTTCCCGATTTGCCGGTGACGGGTAAGAAGGATGATATTGCCGAACTGATTAAAAACCATCAGGTGGTGGTGGTGTGTGGTGAAACCGGATCGGGTAAGACTACGCAATTGCCAAAAATATGCCTGTCGATTGGTCGTGGTGCGGCAGGCTTTATCGGTCATACCCAACCGCGCCGGATTGCAGCACGGACGGTGGCGGATCGAATTGCCGAGGAGTTAGGTGAGGGTATTGGCAAGTCGGTGGGTTACAAAATCCGTTTTAATGATAAGACTCATGCCGAATCCTTAGTTAAGCTAATGACGGATGGGATTTTGTTGGCGGAGTCGCAAAATGACCCGTATCTGAATCAATACGATACTATCATCATTGACGAAGCCCATGAGCGCAGTCTGAACATTGATTTTCTGCTCGGCTACATGAAATGGTTGTTACCCAAACGCCCAGACCTCAAGCTGATTATCACTTCGGCCACAATAGACACCAAACGCTTTTCCGAGCATTTTGACAATGCGCCAATTATTGAGGTGTCGGGGCGGACT
The DNA here is from genome assembly GCA_016919605.1 of Methylovulum sp. Classification (GTDB taxonomy): domain Bacteria; phylum Pseudomonadota; class Gammaproteobacteria; order Methylococcales; family Methylomonadaceae; genus Methylovulum. The sequence continues at coordinate 2,138 of JACXTQ010000400.1, read as the reverse complement.
TATCCGGTCGATGTCCGTTATCGCCCGATTGAGCAAAAAGACGAAGAAGAGGAAGATGAAACCACCGATGATTTGCAAAACGCAATATTGGATGCGGTGGATGAGCTGACCCGCGATTTGCGCGGCGATATTTTGATTTTTTTAAGCGGTGAGCGGGAGATCAGGGAAACCACCGATTCTTTAAAAAAGCACCATCCTAGCCAGTATGAGATTTTGCCGCTGTATTCCAAGCTCAGTGTCAGCGAACAGGAGCGGGTGTTTAACCCCAAGGGCGGCAAATTGCGTATCGTCTTGGCGACCAATGTCGCGGAAACCTCGTTGACCGTGCCGGGCATACGCGGGGTGATCGACACCGGCCATGCGCGGATTAGCCGTTACAGCCACCGCAGTAAAATCCAGCGCTTGCCGATAGAGCGGATTTCCCAATCCAGTGCTAACCAACGCGCCGGACGTTGCGGGCGAGTTGCCGAAGGCATCTGTATCCGTTTGTATTCGCGTGAGGATTATCTAGCTAGGCCAGAGTTTACCGAGCCGGAAATCATGCGCACCAATTTGTCGGCGGTCATTTTGCAAATGGCGGCGTTGAAGCTGGGTGATATTGAGGATTTCCCGTTTATCGAACCGCCCGATGACAAGATGATCCGTGATGGTAAAACCATGTTGCACGAGGTCAATGCTTTGGATAAGGCGGGGCAGTTGACCGACATGGGGAGGCAACTGGCAAAATTTCCGACTGACCCGAAGCTGGCGCGGATGCTAGTGGCCGCGCACGATGAAGGCTGCCTGCATGAGGTGGCGATTATTGTCGCCGCCTTAAGCGTGCAAGACCCGCGTGAAAAGCCTGCCGATAAAATGGCCCAAGCCGATGCCAAACATGCGGCGTTCCGTCATCCCGAATCGGATTTTTTGACGCTATTAAATGTATGGAACACTTACGAAGAGCAGAAGAAACATCTGTCCAACAGCAAATTGCGCAAATACTGTTCGGACAATTTCTTGTCGTATTTGCGGATGCGCGAATGGTTTGACATTCACGCGCAAATTTTGCAGGTGGTCAAGGGTGATTTGAACATGCACCTGAACACCTTGGTGGCAGGTGAGATGGCCGCTTATGAAAATATCCACCGCGCCCTGTTGACGGGCTTGTTGTCAAATATCGGTTTCCGCCATGAGCAATACGAATATCTAGGGGCGCGTGGCTTGAAGTTTTTTATTTTTCCAGGTTCGGGGGTGCATAAGCTCAAGCCTAAATGGATTATGGCCGCAGAGCAGGTGGAGACCAGCAAGGTGTATGCACGGACGGTGGCGCGTATCGAGCCGGAATGGATAGAGCATTGTGCAGGGCATTTGGTCAAACACAATTATTATGACCCGCATTGGGAGAAAAAGGCAGGGCGTAGTGCGGTTTATGAGCGCACTATCTTGTATGGCCTGACGCTACAGGCGGGGCGGAAAATCCCTTATGAGCGGGTCGATGCCAAAGCGGCGCGGGAGCTGTTTATCCAATCGGCCTTGGTCAGCCATGAATACCACAGCAACGCCCCGTTTTTTGTCGCCAACCAAAAATTGCTGGAAGAGGTGGGGATGATCCAGCACAAAGGCCGCCGCGTCGATTTGGTGGAGGATGAGTTATGGTTGTACGGGTTTTATGACGGCAAATTACCGGCGGAGATTGTCAACGGCATTACCTTAGACCAATGGCGTAAGGCTGTTGAACGGGCCGATCCGAAAATCCTGTTTTTGACCAAAGAAGATTTGACCCGCGAAAAAGAGGGGGTAGTTAACGAGTGGGATTATCCTGACAGCAAAAAAATTGGTAATCTGACCATCCCCTTGCAATACCGCTTTGAGCCTGGACATGATGAAGATGGCGTGACCGCAGTGATCCCCGTGCATCAGCTTAACCAATTGTCACCCGTACCGTTTGATTGGCTGGTGCCTGGCTTATTGGAAGAAAAATGTATCGCGCTAATTAAGGGCTTGCCGAAAAATCTGCGCAAACATTTTGTGCCCGTACCAGAAACCGTGAAACGTTGTTTGGAAATAGAGCCAGATTTTAAGGGCATGTTGCAAGAATGGCTGGGTTATCGGTTGCGCAAATTGACAGGGGAGGCGATCCCCTTAAATGCGTGGGTGTT
>JACXTQ010000399.1 GCA_016919605.1 Methylovulum sp. | reverse complement strand
TCTTCAAACAATTTTTTGTCACGCTGATAAGCAATCTCGCCCAAGGTCAACTCGCTGACTGCTTTTAAAAACAGCCGCTGCATGGATAACAAATCGGAGCTGTTGATGATCGCCAACACATCCCCCTGCTTGACCTTGTCGCCTAGCGCCGCATCCAGTTGGGTGATGAGGCCCGCTTGCGAAGAGCTGACGATATACTCCTGAGTAGGCGGCACGACAATTTTGGCGGGGGCGTACAGTATCGGCACTTGGGTCACAGGCGTTAGCTTGCCTAAGGTCACGCCTAGATTATTGCTACGTTCGGTGGAGATTTTGATGGTATTATCTAAGGCTAAAAGGGGTAGAGGGCTTAACGTTATCGCTAAGAAAATAAGCGTTTGCGTGACAGTTGGACGCGTAGGTTTTAAGGTTCTGATGGGATAAGCCTTCGCCTTTAAGATGGCGGCTAATTTTGCTCTGCCGTCCTGTGTAAACAGGCCGGATAAAATGGGCTTCCCTGAGCTGAACCCCAACCGATTCATGGCAAAACCCCTACCGCTTGGTTATAAAAGGCCTGGTCGCGCTCCAACATCACCGCCCGTTCCTTAGCGTTTAAAATCGCCTGTTGGGTGCGGGATTGGATTTTTAGCAAATCGATTAAATCAATCTCCCCCACCGAAAACGCCGTGTTCGACATGCCCAAATGTTGCTCGGCGACTTGCTTAAGCTCGTTGGCGATACCCAATTCCACACGGTTGACTTCCAAATTATGTTCCGCCTCATGGTGCAACTGCTCCAGATTACGGTACAGCAATTCACGCTCGGCGATCAGACGGTTTAGCTCCACGTTTAGCGCGGCAAGATGCGGCTGGATATGGGCGCTGCCGCCAAACGGCACGTTAACGCCGATATTGAAGCTCTCGGTTTTGTTACTGCGCGGGTCATTGGTAAAACTGTCGCTATTGATGCCGACCGCGACATTGCTTTGCCCTGCCCCGACCAACTTGAGCGCGTCCAGCTCCGCCTGTTTACGCTCAATCTGGCTATTGGCCGCCTGCAACGCCGGATGGTTTTGCTGGATTTCCCGCAACGCCACCAACTTTTCGGCAAACGAGCCAGGAATCTTGCTGGTTTGCGTCAAGCTGGCATAACGTTTACGGGCGTGCATCAGCTCCGCTTCCGCCATCGTCAGCACCGCGCGTTTTTGCAACAGCTCGGTCTGCGCCAGCAATTCATCGGCACGCGGCAAATCGCCCAACTCGACCCGGCGTTTAATTTTTGCCAATAACTGCTCAAAAATAGTAATTTCCGCCAGAGCTTGCTCATAACGGATTTTCTGCAAAGCCATATCCCACAAGGCCGCCCGTACCAAACCGGCGATACGCAACTTGGTCGCCGCCAGTTGCAGCTCGGCGCTCAGCTGTGCTTTCTCGCCGGTTTCCCGTTCCGCTTCACGCTGGCCTAAATTCCACAACGGCACTTGCACCTGTGCATCAATATAATGCAGCGTGCCGCTGGTCGCTTCCTGATAACGCAAACCCGCTTGTGGCGCACCGGCTATCCAGCTTTGGCTACGCTGGTTGATGGCCTTGGCCTCTTGTTCCAGCGCGTCCAGCCAATGGCTGTCGGGGTATTTTTCTAAAGTAAAATCGACCAATTGGCTTAGGCTTAATTTAGGGTCAATGGTAACGGGGTCATGATGCGCAACAATCACACGCTCTTGCGTGGTTGCCGCCTCATCAGCGGCAGCGCACACAAACGCGGCAAAGCTTAAAGGCATCGCCAAGCATAAAGAATGCAAATAATGGGGTTTAAATTTACTGCGGGTACGCGGGTGGATAAGGGTCATAAATTCGACTCAATGCGGCGGATGCCGCCTGTTATGGTGAAAAACAAAAGGACTCAGTCATTAACGCCGGTCAGTTTGGCGCACAAGGTTTTAAACGCATCACCATCGGCGCAACCCTAAACGGCGCGGCCTTGGAGGCTTTTAAACAACAACGATGGCTTTGAACGGACGGGCGATTAGAGTTTACAGCTTGCTAGGATAGAAACTTAACGCTTTATTACCCTACGGGGGCGTAAAAACGGCAAGCAAACTCCTACAGGCTAGAGGCGTTAAGCTGAGGGTGGGGCGCGGGGGGGATGGGCAGTGAGGCTAAAACGGTAGGCGAGGATGGCGGTATGCGGGGAAAAATTAACTTCGGAGGCGGCAAAGTACACGCCCAAAGCGGCCAACGCCGCCAGAAACACCGCCGTATGCCCTATATCGGGTGATAGCCCTTGCCAAGCAGGCTTAATGCCGCTATCAACCGCCACCAACACACCATCAGCCGAGTCGGCAAGGGAGGTAGGATAATAAGCCACTTGCCCGGCGGCTTTGTCCAACCCACGGCTAAGCCCTTCCAAACCCGGAAGGTGTAGCCTATCCGCCCCGCCCCCCACCGATTGCCCCGCGTGCGCATGGACTAACGGCGACAGCAATTGCAGCAGCACCAGAACAGCGACCAGACTGATACGGAGGAAAGGCAACATGGGCAAGATAGCGTGTCCGTGGGCGATTTAAACAGGGAATGGGGGATATTATAGCATTTTATGGGGGTGGGGCGCGATTGTTGGCGTGGTTTAGGGGTAAGCGGTGGATGGCCTTGCTTTGACATCCACGACCGTATGGCATGGGTCTTAGGTATCTGTCCAGCATCACCCCTGTTTTGCCATTATGGACATAAACCATAATGCTGGCGGTTGGTGGACGGTAAGGGATATTGTTGGACGTTAGCCAAGCGAAATCCGGCAACTGTTAATACAAGATAGTCTTGGTTTTAAAAAGTGTGATGCCCGTCACAAAAAATATAAAAAAGATCGCCTATAAAGCTATGGTTATATTTTTGACTATACTTTGTAAAACCGATAACCGTTGTCGCGTTTGTTTTATGTGAGTTTAATGAAAAATTATGGAACAAATTACTGAATCAAAATGGCATGAAGGATGGATTGGACTTGGACATTTAAAACAACTTTGCCAATTGCCATATTCTGTGCAGGAAATAGAAGATAAGTTTAATCTTACATTCTTTGTATATACTGAGGATGGATTAGGAATATGTTATGGTGTTTATATTACGATTGAAAATCAGATGTATTTTTTAATGGGATTCCATAACAAAGAAGACAAAATACATTCTGTATTGGTTCAGGTAAAAAGTTTTGAAAAAAATTTGCCACGCTTGCTTGATAAACTATGTCAAGAATTTAGAATTAATAGAAGTGCTCTAATATGGGAACAAACTGACATCTAGTCTGATGTTACGTAACGCGGTAAGGTGTAATCCGTAACACGCCCATCGTAACGTGATAAGGCGCATTCTGTAGGGGGGGGGCGATAGCCATATTGCACCGCAGTTGGATTTTAATCATCCGGCACATTATGCTATCGCGAATGCGCCCTACGCGAGCTGAAAGGTAGCAAAGTGAAATTTATTGAACATGTTGAAAGATTTTTAGGCAATATTAATCAAGGATGGGGTGATAAAAGCTCCCACCAAGGCCTACAAATTATATCTTTTAAAAATAAGCCTGAAGAAGGTGTTGATACACTTATAACTTTAGGTTTAAGTCGCCATATATTAGATATTTCAAGCTCAAAAAAAGTACGGCATGAACTTTTGTTTTCAATCCATGCTTCCTACTCATCAATTAATATATTCTCATTTTTACTTTCATTATGTGAAATGATCGTTAAAAGCCATAAGCCTCTTTTTCGAGGCGAAGTTATTCAATTGCCTGTTGATATTGTTAAGAAGGTGCATTTTGATGCCATTTATTGTGCGATACCCGTCTTCTTTGATGATGACTTTGCGACTTGCTATGAAACTAATCCGCCAACCGTTATCGTTTGGATACTTCCAATTAATGAGAATGAAGCTGATTTTATACTAAAAAATGGCTGGGATAAATTTGAAGATATATTGGAAGAAGCCAACATTGATTTTTTTGCATTAACGCGGTAAGGCGCAATGTAGGGGGCATTAGGCGATAGCCGTATTGCACTGCATGTTGGGTTTCAATCATCCGCGCATTACGGCTATCGCCTAATGCGCCCTACGCGGGCTGCCGAAGCGAAGATCAAGCGAGAATTAGAAAAAGGTTGTTCAGAATGCAGCAAAAACGATTCTTGTGCGCCGTGTGCCTACCTAGAACAATTGAAACAAGCCCTTGATAGGCTGGTAGTCAGTTGCTTGCATCTTACAGGAGATTGTGCCAATGGCGGTAGCGAAAACGGGACACCAACAGGAATTATAAATATCGAAAGCGTAGGATTCGACAGACCCGGTAAAAAGCAATGTGGTTGCCTTCAATCGATAATATACCACGAAATGTTCCACGAAGTCGGCATACCAGATAGTGACCATGCCATTATTGAAGGTTACGTTTTGCAGTGTTTTGGCAATTGTGCCCGGCAACACGACCCGAATCAATTTCCAGATTATGCGCCAAAATAACGACACCATTAACGGAGACCTGCGTTGTGATAAGAAAAATTGTGTTTCTTCTGATATTTCTGAATTTTTCGTATGCTTACGGAAATGAGCAGGATTTCACCAAAATTATTGCTTATTTAAAAAACAACCAGCCTAAGGATCATAAATTGTTATCTTTGTCGTTTCAAAAAAAAGAATTGGGGTTTTTTGGAATGGCAAATAGGCTAGAGAAAGACCTGCGCCCACGTTATCTCAGGGCGGTGGCGAAAAGAATACACCATAGCATTTACGAAAATAACTGCTCGGTCACTTCCGTTGAGGCAGTCACTGGTTTAGTAGCAAAAAACATTCATAGCAATGTGCTTAAGGTGGTTTATAGGGCAGATGCCTATGACCATTATTACTCTAAGCCTTTACAGCTTAATGGGTGTAATTTAACACTTGTATATGAGGAAAAGCGATTATCAAGTCATGTATTTCCCGGCTCTGGTAGTGGTTTTATTAAGCTATTTGAAACGCGAGAAAGTGAATTTCATCTAATTATGTCACTAGAAATTTTCGAAATAGATTAATTTTTCATCGTTCCCATGCCCTACCGCGCTGTTTGCAAGGTTGGCCCTGTGGCATTTGCTCTGCCTCCGGTCATCTATTATGACGATAAGGTCGAGATAGTATCTAATGCCTATGTTGCTGCGTAATTTGTCAAATTAGGTGGCGGACGGTATCTGGAAAGAAATCGCCGACACCTGTCTCGCCATTAGCGGGTAGCCTGTAAGCGGATTACGGGTTATCTCGGCTTCGATAGGCTGTATTTCAACGTATTATTTCGGCATGAGGTTTCGAAATTGGGTATTGTGCGGCTAATCCGCTTCGCTCCTTACGGGCTACCTCGCTGCATGTCAAATCTGAACCCATAGCTGGAATTTGTATAGATGATCGTTAAACTTTACATTAGCCTCTTTTTTGTTGCCATTGCACTCTATTCGAATGGCTGCTATTCGATGGCACCCAATATTATTCTGATGGAAGCACGCACGAACAAAGACGAATCCGTCAGTTATCAGCTTACCTATTTGGATCGGCGAGGAAATAGCCTTACGCTAGCTGAAGCCCCGTATCCTATGGATATTGTCCAATGCCACCAGAATGCCTTCGTCTACTTGGCGGGCGATGGGCATCTTTGGCAACTGACACCACCCAATAAAACGCCCAAACTCATTGGCAAAACGGCAATTGACACCGCATCAGCAGCTTACCACCGTTCCATTTTAGAGCAGGACAAGCACCATTTTTTTCTTTTGGGTCGAAATAAAGACAAAAATAACACGCTATATGGTTATACCTTAACTCGTTACGGATTTGACGGGACAGCAGACTTGTTGGCATCAGGGGCAGAAAACGTTTATCAGTTGTGGAAAATACAGCCTGATGTGATAGAGCTGATAACCAGCAACGGCTTAATTGACATCTCGATTAGCACTAAAGAAAAAACCATTATCACGCCGTTTAATCAGAATGAACTATCACACATAGGGCTGATCAAGGATGGTTATAGCTTTATAGGAAAAGATCACCACCTCGAAGTTAGGGCGGGTCTTGTCGGTGACAGTGTCATGCAATTTGATCTGGAGCATGCAAATCCCTTTATAGTCGATTTTGCAATCAAGGATAAGAGCTTACTAACGGTTGTGCTGCACTTGAAAAGTGGTACGGATGACTTAATGGAAGTGGGGTTAAATAATAAGACAGGGCGGGTGGTTTATCGCGCTGAATCAATCGGCGGCGCATGTTATCTAATGGATTGACGCGGTAAGGCGCATTCCGTAGAGGGGCGATAGCCGTATTGCACCGCAGTTGGATTTCAATCATCCGGCGCATTACGGCTATCGCCTAATGCGCCCTACGCGGGCTGTGAAGATGGATGTTTAACCGACGAAGAAATTGATACCTACCACAAACAGTGTTTTTTGACTTGCGGAGTAAATCCATCCGCATATCCGGGTGTAGGCCCGCTGAATTAATGGTCACAATATGAAATTTGATAGAAAAAACGTATTGATAGCTATAGGAGTACTTGGTGTCGTCCTTCAGCTACCATTCTTATTTCGTGCAGACGTTACATTATTTATTCTGTATGTATTACCATATATTGCGGTATTAATTGCAAACAGATATTTTGGTATTCTTTCCGGTTTGTTGCTAGGTACATTTGGAATGTTAGCAATTGATGCGATTGTTTTGGTTGAATTGACACTAGATATTCAAGAACCTTGGTCACTTATTTTTAGCTTGCTTTCTACATTTAAGTTTTTTATTATTTTCCCCGTGTTCGCATTATTGGAAATTTTCTGTGATAAAACGCGGTAAGGCGCATTCCGTAGGGGGCAATAGGCGATAGCCGTATTGCACCGCATGTTGGATTTTAATCATCCGGCGCATTACGCTATCGCCGCCTTACCGCGTTATGGAATAAGCCTTACCGCGCTGTTTGCAAGGTTGGCCCTGTGGCATTTGCTCTGGCTTCGGTCGCCTAGTATGACGGTAAGATCGAGATAGTGTCTAACGCCTATATTACTGCGTAATGCGGCGAATTAGGTGGCGGACGGTATCTGGAAAGAAATCTCCGACACCTGCCTCGCCATTAGCGGGTAGCGTGTAAGGGGCGATGTGGATTACAGCTTGTTTCGGCTTTAATAGGCTGTGTAATCGCATTGTATCGGCAGGGAATAGTGTGTGGTTCCGCTCCGGTTTTATGCCCTTTAACGGGGTTAAGGGCATTACCCTTAACCCGCCAACCTTAGCAACAATTCATCCGTAATCTGCGCAAAGCTGTCCACTTGTTGGTGCTTGCTACAGGCATCCAAGCTGCTTTCGCGTTTTAGCCAGAGGGTATGCAGTCCGGCGGCCCGTGCCGCATCCAGTTCTTCTTCAATATCCGATAAGAACAGCAGTTGCGTAGGCTGAAAAGGCAGTTGGGTGATGATGTTTTGGTAAGAGGCGACTTCGCGCTTGCCGCCGACTAAGGTGTCGAAGTAACCGGAAAACAGCGGGGTCAAGTCGCCGTGTTCGGTGTGGGCGAAGAGCAGTTTTTGGGCGTGGACGGAGCCGGACGAGTAGACGTATAAGGCCAGCCCTTGTCGGTGCCAGTGTTGCAGTTGTTCGGCGGCATCGGTATAGATATGCCCGTGCAGGTCGCCTTGTTGGTAGCCCGCTTCCCAGATTAAGCCTTGCAGGGCTTTTAACGGGGTTATTTTTTGGTCGGCATCGGCCCAGGCCAGCAATTGGTTGATGGCGGCGGCGGTGTCCAAGGCGGTGCCAGCGGCGGTGCTGGTGTCCGCCAATAAGGCTTGTACTGTGCTGTCGGTGGCGTGGTCATGGATAAAGGCCGCCAAGTGGGTGCGGGCGTAGGGGAACAGTATGTCTTTGACAAACGCCAGTGATGAGGTGGTACCCTCAATATCGGTGATGATGGCGGTAATCATGGCAATTGGACACGGATTTGGTCTAAAGTCGGGAAAGTGGCGGCGATGTCGCTGCCGGTAAAGGTGGCGACCCAGCCATCGGGGGTGGTGAACAGGCGGATGGCTTTTAATTGCGGGTTTTCGCCCAAGTCAAACCAATGGCGGGTGTGGGC
>JACXTQ010000398.1 GCA_016919605.1 Methylovulum sp. | reverse complement strand
GTATCCGGTCGGCGGTTATGGCGGCGGCTACGGCTACCGAGGCTACGGCCATGGTGGCTATGGTTATCGGGGCGGCTATGGCTACAGAGGCTGGGGCGGCGGCAGGGGCTGGCATCACCGTTAACGCTTAAAAGAGCGCCCACCCCCCGCGCCACTGCGCAGGGGGTGGGGCTGAGAGGGCGGCTAAGTTAAATTTAAGTTTAATTTGCTCACGCCTTCGCTGGAATCGGTGCTGAGGGCGAAGTCTTGCGCCCAAGTGGCGACATATGTCCATTCGTTGTCTTCCACCCACGCCAAGGTGTCAAAGCTGGTCGCCTTTTGACGGATTTGCCGGACATACAAATCCACGTTATCCTTGATCCACATATCATCACCCAATATTTCCAATTGCAGCTTAAGATGCTTAGGTAAGCCGTTAGAAAACTCCAAGCCATAGCCAGGGTAAGGCATCGGGCTTTGGCCGACACCGGAAGGCAGTTCGGGGGTTTGGTCGTTACGGCGCGGTAGCCGGGTAGGCCCCATGTAGTCATAATTTCTGATGGCATTGCGCTCCAAATCGTTCTCATTGGGGTAATCCAAGCGCAACGAAACCAGCGTGACACTGTCTCTGATGACATGGGCCAGCACCACGTTGTCAGTGCCGGCGTTGGCGGCGTTTTTGGTATGTACGATTAATCTGATTGAACCTATCCACATAGCGGGTATTCCTGATGTTAAGTGTTGTTTAAGGTAGTGGCGATAACGCCATTTAAGCCCAGCGCTGTCTATTAATCACTTTGCTTGAGACTATTAAACACCTTTTGCTTAAATTAACGCTGTGCGTTATTTACTGGCATAACCTAAATTATTAACACCGCCACCTAAAGCGGTTCTGGCACGATTTTTACATGGGTAATAGCTTGCCTATAAATTAAGGTGTAGGCGCACGGTTGGCGGTGTTGTCGCAGATGTAGCCGGAACTGAACATCAGCACGAACAGGGTCGGGCTGCCCAAATCCACCGCGCCTGATTGCATCACGCCGATGGCGGCCATGACAATCGCACCCAAGCTGGCGAGGGTGGCGGTAAACGCACCGCTAAGGTAAGTCAAGAAATTGCATTGGATATGGCCTTTAGCCATGTTGACGGTGTAGTTAGCCAAACCGCCAAACAGGCCGATCAGCACCAGTTCTGTGAAAACGAGGTAGTTAAGCATGGAGGGTCTCCGGTTAGGGGAAAGATCAAAGCGATTGCTTAGGTTAGACGTTTCATATCGTTCCCACGCCGGAGCGTACCCTCTGGGCATAAATCACTGCTATTAAGTTAAGGAATACTATTTATATTCAATAACATAGAAAACGCTATTGAGTTAAGGTCGTGGTAAGTTAATCCGTTCGTGGTGAGCCTGTCGAACCATGACCGGATTAACCGCCCACCCTTCGACCAGCTCCACCACAAGGGTGGTCTGGGGACAGGCGAACGGTTAATCCTATCTTGTTGATATTACAGATACAAATCCTTAACTTAATGGCAGTGACGCCGGAGCGTGGGAACGATGACGTATATTTTTTATCTTGCTGAAATTACAGGCATAAATACTTAACTTAATAGCAGTGACGCTCCGGCGTAGATCGAGTTAGCGGTACGCGACTATCAACTAGGCCCGCCTGTAGCACCTGTTCCAGTGGTGACACCAGAATGGGTATGGGTGGAGCCGACATTAACGCCTTTATTTTTCAATGTTCCGCTGGTGGCGACATTGCCGTTAATGGTTGTCGCCCCTGTCAAGATTATCGAGCCGGTTCCGTTGATAACGATGTTTTTAGCGCTCAACGTCAACGTCTCATCCGCCGACAAAGTAATCCCCGCATGATGAAAGTACCTAAGCCCTGTGCTGTTGCCTGCTTGCGGGTTGCGGTAGCTGTCGATGATGGGGTAACGGGCATCGCCGCCTAAAAAATTGACCCAGACGGTGTCGCCCACCAAAATTTCTATCTCGGTGTTTTTGGCTTTGTCGCCTAACGGGTATTTTAATTCGGCAATGGGTAGCTCGTCGCCGCCTTCGGTGATGCCGTCAATGCTGACCCGCACTTGCCGCGTGGCGGCATCGTAAGCCTGGATAACGCCCGGGTATAGACCCGGATAAAAAACCTGTGCGCTCATTGGTTGATGCTCCCTAGCCATAAAATGGAATATTGGTTGCCCGCGCCTTCCGCACCGCCCGCAAATACGTGCGCCACGGTGATGATGACCAACGGGCTGGCACCGGACACGTCCACCAAATCGCCCGCCGCCAGCCGGATGTCCAGCGCCCGTTTCACCCGCTTGCGGTGCACCAGATAACGGGTCATGTTCTGCAACTGTTGGGCGGTTTTAAACGGTGCGTACACGGCGGTACGTGCCTTTTGGGTGTTGCCGTCCACCAGCTTGCCATCACTGTTGGCAGAAAAAAAGCGCGGTGCGCCGTGGCGTTCTAAAAAATTGCTGGCGACATTGTCCGACGCATTGTCGGGCAAAGTGATGACGGGGCTTTGTTTGCTGAACAAATCCGGCAACCTGACAAACTGCATCTTGCCGTTTTTCCACTGCACCACCCCGCCTTCCTCCTGCATCACCTTGGCGATCTGGAAACTGGGGGCTTCGCCTTTTAGGCACGCAAACCGTGCCACCGGCACATCGCCGCCAAACTGGCTAAACGTTGCCCCCGCCGCCTTATACACCGCCCCTAACGTGGTTGATGAGCGTATCAGCGCGGTATCCCTGACAAAGGCCACCGTGTGGCAGTTGTCCAGCAAGGCGATAATCTTAACGCCGCCAAAATCCCGCCCGCCTTGCGCCATCCGGTTTTCCGCCCGCGCCGTCTTGATGATATAAAAACGGTTGCCGCCAGCTTCCAGCACCTTGCCTTCCGCGACTTGCCGCGCCAAATCCTCATCCACCCTGATTTCCAGCTCCAAAGTCATTGGCACTGGCACTAGGCTGGAGCGGATAACCGCCTTATTAATCAGGTCGCCGCGTAACTGGTCGCCTTTTTCGGTGAAAATAATCACAAGTTAATGATCGGGTTGGCAAAGGCCTGATGGCCCAGATTGGCTTCAGCGGCGGCAATGTCCGCCGCCACCGCCGCGCTGGGCCGTCCGAACAGCTCAACGCCTAAGGTGCGCGAAGCTTCCAATTGCAGGGCGGTTTCGCGCTCGACATAAAGCAGGAACAAAGGCCGGATCAGCGCCCATTCGGAGGCCGTCAACTCGGTGGCGGCATCAACAGGCAAGCCGTTATTAAGGCTGGCGATGTGGGCGTAACCTGCGACCAACCAAGCAGCGGCCATGGCCTGCGCCATGGCCGTGCCAAAGTCCAGCAACAGGGTGTCAGGCCGCTCGTCACTGACGAACCGCCCGACCAAATCCCCCAAGCGCATTATGGACGGTAGTTGTCAGAGTTACCGGCCACCACTTCACCATAATAATGGAAGAAGATATTGCCGGACATCACCAACACCTGCGAGCGGTTCTCAAAATCGCGCTCTGGGTTGTCAATGACCATAAAGCAGTCATAAATCGGTTTATAACGCAAGTTGACCCCCGGTGTGCCTTCGTACACCTTGGCGTTAAAGCGACCGCCGGAGCGGATCAAGTCAACCAGCATGTTGTCAATGGAACCGGCGACCACTTCTTGGAACGAAATCGCCCCTTGATGCGCGACTTTCGCCTGTTGCGGCTGGTACATCATCGCGCCCAGCGGCGTAGGCACTTCGATATTGCCACCGACAGTGACCAGCGGCCAAGGGAATTGTTTGGTCAATGTCCACAAGCCTTCAAAGCCGACAATCTCCAGCGACCCGTCGCTGGAAATGACTTTGTCGCCTTGGGCGCGGATTACATCGTGGTTTTGTTTAAGGAACTGCGCGTTTGATACGGTCATGAATGGCACCCATAGAGTTAGATTGTGTTATGGGCGTTACTATAAGGCATTGGGGGGAGGGGGGGAGGGGGGGTTTCCTGGTGGGGAGTGGGTTTGGTGGGGATTGTGGTTATTTTTTGTACGGAGGTTGTTGGGGGTGGGGTTTTGGGGTATATTTCTGTTGAAAATGCTGTTTATCTTGCACGTCATTTGCTTGAGTTATTGAAATTGGATTTGGTGGGTGTATTCACATCCTATCTGTGTATGTTCGCTATGTCTAAGTATTGCCTCAGAAAACCGCCGCACACTTGCTACTTTTGGGTATCTATATGGACACCAATGAATCATTGAATTCCCCCCTTGAACAACTTAATTTTGATATTGATCCAGAAGCCAAGAAGGCAATATTAAAGGTTTTTGCTTCTCTTGAGGTTTTATTGAAAGCAGATGAACGGGACAAATTACTAGAAAATTATAGAATTCGACAAGCAAAAAATCAGTACGAATTTATTTTATTGATAACTGCTGCCGAACATGAAGCTAAGTTAGTTAATTTAAAAGCCCAATTAGAAGCGCAAAAAAAACAATTAAATGCCGCATATAAAGTGCAAGCTGCATTAAGAGTTACCGCATTAATTGCGAATTTTCAGTCTAAAGCTTCAGATATAATGTTTGGCGTTTTTATTAATATGGATGAAAAAATCAAGCTCCTGGATCGTATTGATGATTTACAATTAAGAGCTTTAGCTAGGGCGTTTTTAAATAAACACTGCCATGATTGCTGTAAGCAATTAAGCGACCTTTCTTTGGAGTCGATAGAAGCGATAAAAAATGTTCTAAAGTGAATACCTATTTTACTAATCGAATGAGGGAGCTAAAGTGGAAAAATTTCTAATTTATTTAGCAGGGCATAATCCCCAGCTTTTACAAACTTATCTTAAAAAAAGCTATAACACAGAAAGAATTCGCTTGGTTCAATTAGGTATCACGCTTTTTGTTCCTCCATTGGTTGCCCTTTATTCCTTTTCTTATTTTGTATCGACCATCACAGATAATGCTTTAATAATAATTGCGGCGACAATATCGTATTCCCTAGCCATTTTTCTTATCGACAGGTACTTCGTATTGTCTTTTAGAAGAAATCATGGTCGCAAAGCCATTTGGCCTGTCAGCTGGCGCCTTATTCTGGCGATTTGTGTCGGATTTACTGTTTCAGAACCTATTATTCTTTCATTATTCTCCAAAAGCATTCTCAAAGAAATATCGCTTGACGTTAAAAATGAAATAGCAAATAAGCAAGATCCATTAAATATTAGAAAAGAAGAGCTTTCTAAGCTTATAAATGATAAGGAGAAACAAAGAGAAGAGCTTAGAGAAAAAAGATCGGCTGTTTTATCAAATACAGAGTCGTTCGACTCTGAGATCGCGTCTTTAAGACAAGACGGTGATTTATTTACTGAAAAGAGGAAACAAGGAATTAACGCTACTGTATTGGAGCTGGCAAATAAAATAAAAAGTGATAAGGATGAGCAGTCTAGGTTAGAGGCTGAAATTAACGAAAAAACAAAAAAAATTGCAGATGAAAAACTTGGACGTGGTTTAACTAGAGAAACTGGGCCAGGCTCAGAAGTGGATCGGCTAAGAAGAGGCAAAAAAGATTTAGAAAAAAAACAGCAGGAAATAACAGAACAAATTTTCGAAAATGAAAGGCAATTATCATCGCTAAAACATCAACTTGATAATTTAGCATTAATTCCAAAAAATCCAAACCAACAAAGAATTGATGAATTAGAAAGACAACGTTTGGAGCGTGCTACTGCCTCTAATCCCACATCAGAAAACTCGCCAGAAGTACAGGCAATTGATTCGGAGCTTACTGAGAATAAAAAAGACCTAGATAGCTACAGAAAGGATTTGGATGATATAAAGCAACATATTAAAAATAATACGGGTAATTTACAAGCATCTGACCGTGATGATCCTTTGGCAAGAACAAAAGCCTTATGGAGTTTATTGCTGAAAGGGGATAATTTTTTAGCTTGGGTCACTTTTGGGGCGCTTCTAATTTTGTTTATGGTCATTGATACCTTTCCAATAATAACAAAGCTTTCTTTTCGATCAATTGCGGATGATTTAGTCGAACAAATAGAAGCTTCTGACTTAGAAAGATTTCAAGAAATGCTTTTGAGGTTACGCCTTAGCGGGAAAATGGGTATAGATGAGGAAGTTGCAAGAGAAATAATGGCGGCGGCTAAACACACCACCGAAATTGTTGTATCAATGGCAGTAGCAGTAAATCAAGAACTGAAAAATATCGACTCTATTGATGGTGATGACATGAAAGAAGATGCTAAAAATGTAATTAGACAAACATACAAAAGAGCAATCGATCAGATTATGGATAATACAAAAAATGAACCGATGGAAGACAACAATTCTACTGATATACCGTTTTAACGCGGTAAAGCGTATTTCATAGGGTACGGGACGATAGTATTGCACCACCTGTTGGATTTCAATCATCCGGTGCATTCCGCATAGCTAGCGTCCTACGCGTTGGCGTATGTCATGTGCAGCGCGGGGAGGTTTTAATAGTCATGTTGGACGGCACTGACAAGTCTAGCCAAACCGCCGATATTGAAAAAGCCAAGCGATTGGCTTCCATGTTGGAGGATTGAGCCATGACCGCAAAAATAAAAATTGCTGATTTGCCCGAATTTGACATGACCGAACATCTTGACAGCAACCAAGCCATTGCCGAATATCTGACGGTCATTTTGGAAGATAATGACCCCGCGTTGCTGGCAGCGGCGTTGGGCGACATTGCCCGCGCCCGTGGGATGACGGAAATAGCCAAGGCATCCGGGCTGACGCGGGAAGCGTTGTACAAAGCCTTGCGGTTGGCGGCATGGCTGGGCACATCCCCTGATGTCTGGCTGGGGATGCAGACGCAATGGGATTTGTGGCAAGCCGAGCAACAACCGCGTCCGGCTATTGAGCCGCTTAAGCTAGGTGAAAGTGCGGGGCTATAGGCGTTTGCACCGCCTATCGGATTTCAAGCATCCGGTGCAATCCGCCCACTCTCCACAAAAGCCACTCACTCTATAAGTTAATCTGACGGCTCACTATGCACCGCCAGCCATACGGTATCTTCTCCGGGCGCAGTCCAGGCGACCCGATGTGGGGTGTGGGCGCTAATCAGCACATAATCGCCTGTTTTTAAAAGGGTATCAGCCTGTTCTGGGTAGGCCAGCCGTGCTTGGCCTTGCAAGACTAGCACCCATTCATCCCACGGTTGGTCATACCAAAAGCCTTCGGGGCTGGTATGGCCGTGCGAGACAATGCGCTCGATATGGACATGCGGCGTTCTGAATAGGGTGGTGAACAGTTCTTCCGAAGTGGGCTGGGGGGTGTCTGGAAAGAAATTGCCTGGAATCATAAGCGGGGGTAGGGGGGTGAGGGTAGGTGGCCTATTAAAACCCAATTCGGATAAAAGCCATAGGGTGGCAATGCGTAAAAACCGAAAACGTGACTGCTTAAAGTCTTTCTAAAAGGGTAAGCCTCCCTCACAAAATCCCACACCTGCCCAGCAACGCATCCCCCGCCGCCACGCCCTTACCGGTACATTTGAGGGTGATGGTGTCGCCTTTGTTGAGCTGGATGACTTTTTTGTCTTGGTTTTTGTCGATTTCCGCGCGTACCGCCACCGCCCCCAGCCCTTCCAAGAGGATGACGGGGCGGG
>JACXTQ010000397.1 GCA_016919605.1 Methylovulum sp. | reverse complement strand
TATGAGCCACGAAATCCGCACCCCCTTAAACAGCATCATCGACTATTCGTATATCTTGCATAAAGACCCCACGATACCCGAACATCGGCGGCAAGCGGTGGACACGCTAAAACGTAGCGGCGAGCATTTGTCGGCCTTGATTGAAGACATCCTCGACATTGCCCGAATAGAAGCGCGTAAGTTTGAGCTTAACTACGAACCGATCAATTTTCAGGCCTTTATCGAGCATTTGGTGCGCATTTACAAAGTCCAAGCCGAAGACAAAGGCCTGTCGTTCCGTTGCCAGATACTCAACACTTTGCCGCAACGGGTACGTGCCGATGAAAAACGCATCGGGCAAATTTTGATGAACATCCTCAGCAACGCGGTCAAATTTACCCAAACGGGGGAGATTATCATCCGTATCGGCTACAGCGGCGGGGTGGCGAATTTTCAGATCATCGACACGGGGCAAGGCATAGAGCCTGGGCAATTGGAGGCTATTTTCCAACCGTTCACACGGCTTAACACCAGCACCGGCAACGCCATATCCGGCAGTGGCTTAGGCCTGACCATCAGTAAAATCCTTGCCGAAATCATGGGGGGTGATTTGGCAGTGACCAGCACTATCGGCAAAGGCTCCACGTTTACCGTGCGGCTATTTTTACCGAATCTAGGCGCGGCCCCAGACCCCGTGCAACAGGACAATATCATTGGCTATCGTGGCCGACGGCAAAAAATCCTAATCGTTGATGACCAACCGGAACACCGGGATTTGATGGTGTCCATTTTGGAACCGTTAGGGTTTGTCATGACGACCGCCTCCGATGGCACCCGTTGTTTGTTGCAAGCGCAACGCAACAACCCTGACGTTGTGCTGTTAGATTTGACCATGCCGGGCATGGACGGGGCAGAAACCGCTATCCGATTGCGTAAAAATGGCTTACTGAAACCGATTATCGTCCTGAGCGCCAACGCTTATCCCGCTGACCGTGCCTACGCCATTCAAGCAGGCTGTAATGATTTTCTCGCCAAACCCATACAAGTTAGGGATTTGCTGAACAAACTCAAACTGCATACGGGCTTGACCTGGGTTTGCCAAAATGATGAACCTGATCTGAACGCTATGCCAGAGACAGTATTGCAACTGCCACCTGCCGACATTTTGCATAACCTACAAGCCTTTGTGCGTATCGGCGATTTGCTGGGTTTGAATAAAAAGCTGGATGACTTGGTGAAAAATAACCCTGAATACAAGCCGTTAAGTGTGCGCATCAAGACCTTGAGCAGCGAATTCAGGCTAGCGGAGATTAAAAAGTTGTTGGCATGACGGCCAAACTGGCCAATAGCTTAAGAACTAACGTTACGCAGTAACATGCTTGTCTCCCGTTTGCCGCGCCGACCCCCGACAAAACCGAGGAGCGCAGGATGAAGCGGCAACCGGGCCGCCTTTTCTTTGGGTACTTTCTTTTCGACTGCACGGATGCAGGAGGTAGGGCAATGCAGGAGCAATTGCCGAGGCGGAGCAAAAGAAAGTACCACGCTTGTCGGTGCGGGAACCCGATTAAAAATGTCGCGATAGCGACTCATCATGTGTTTTTTTAATCGGCAGAAGATATTTGCGTAACATCAAATATTAAGGTGATAGGATTCAAGTTTAAGCCCAAACATAAGCCCTTAACCGGCAAGACCTATAAAAATATTGACTTTTTCGCTATCCGCACAGGAGATCACGCACATGGATACCCTTACATCCCCTGCTAACGGCACCATTATGATTGTTGACGACACCCCCGGAAATCTGGCGTTGTTGTCAGACACCCTATCGGAAGCCAATTATCGGGTGCTGGTGGCCACTGACGGATTGTCCGCCATTGAACAAATCGACTACCTGAAACCTGACATTATCCTGATGGATGTGGTTATGCCCGGCATAGACGGATTTGAGACCTGCCGCCGCCTGAAAGCCGATCCGACAACGGCGGGTATTCCGGTGCTGTTTATGACCGGACTCAGTGAACTGGACAATTTGTTGCGCGGCTTTGATGAAGGCGGCCTCGATTATATCGTCAAGCCCATACGCCCGCCGGAAGTGTTGGCGCGGATCGAAGTGCACCTGGCCTTGGCGCGTGATCGGCAACGCGCTGAAAACGCCTTAAACCATAGCCCGTTTTGCGCCTTGGCAAGTGACCAACAAGGCGTTATCACTTGGCTGACCCCAGCGGCCAAGGCTATGTTGGCGACCGTAGCGCCAACCGCCCAGTTCACCATTGGCAGCGTGTTGCCCAAACCGATACTCGACTGGTTTAAAAATTGTCAGAACACCCACACCGCCACCGATGAATTTCGCAGCCATACCGGTGTGACTATCCGTATGAGCGCGTGCCAAAACGCTGGAGAATATCTTTTATTGCTGAAAAAAAACGCCGCCGAATGGAACCTGGAATCGTTAAAAGACGCTTTAGGGCTAACGTTTCGGGAAGCGGAAATATTGATGTGGATTTCGCGCGGGAAAACCAACAAAGAAGTCGGCTTAATTTTGGAAAGCAGCCACCGCACCGTCAATAAACATTTGGAACATATTTACGAAAAACTCGGTGTCACCACCCGTGCCGCCGCCGTAGCGATAGTGCTGCAACGGACGGTAAAATTGTCGTTGCGGGGAGCGATTTCAACGGAACCGAAACCAACATCGTGCTGCTGCGTTACACGGCGTCGGGTAATCTCGATTCAAGCTTCGGCAATGGCGGGATAAGCATTATCTCGTTCGGATCAACGAATGATCTGGCCTTTGATGTTGAAGTGTATCCCGACGGCAGAATCATC
>JACXTQ010000396.1 GCA_016919605.1 Methylovulum sp. | reverse complement strand
CCCAGCGCAGAAACAGCGCGACTTTGCTCGAGCATTTGTTGTGGCAAATGGAGCTGACGCGCTTTTCCGAACGCGACCACGCCATCGCCATCGCCATCATTGACTCGATCAACGAAGACGGCTATTTGACCAGCACCCCTGACGACATTTTCCAAGGCCTGCAATCGCAATTGGACGACTTGGACACCGAAGAAGTCACCGCGGTTTTGCACCGTATCCAAAACTTCGATCCGGCCGGGGTCGCCGCGCTGGATTTAAGCGACTGCTTACGCCTGCAATTGTTGCAATTGCCCGAATCCACCCCCTATCGTAGCGAAGCCTTATTGGTAGTGTCACAGTATTTGGATTTGCTGGCGACCCATGAGCAAATCAAGCTCATGCGCAAACTGGGGCTGACCGAGCGGCAATTGGATTTGGTGGTCGCCCTTATCAGGACGCTGGAGCCTAAGCCCGGCTCGCGTATCCAAGAGCACGATTCCGAATATGTCATCCCTGATGTCTACGTGGTCAAGCAAAACGGGGTCTGGCAAGTTAACTTAAATCCAGAGATCGCGCCGAAATTGCGCATCAACCCGTTTTATTCGGCGATGATTAAACGCGCCGATAACAGCAAGGACAACACCTGCATGAAAGACCACCTGCAAGAGGCGCGGTGGTTTATCAAAAGCCTGCACAGCCGCAATGACACCTTGCTACGGGTCGCCCGTTCCATTATCGAAAAACAAACCGCGTTTTTAGAGCATGGCTCGGTGGCCATGAGGCCGATGGTGTTGCGCGATATTGCCGAAGAGTTGGAGCTGCATGAATCGACTATTTCCCGGGTCACTACCCAAAAATACATGCACACCCCCAACGGCATTTTTGAATTTAAACACTTTTTTTCCAGCCATGTCTCGACCGATGGCGGCGGCGAGTGTTCGTCCACCGCCATCCGCGCGATTATTAAAGAATTAATCAGCAATGAAGATCCAGCCAAACCGCTAAGTGATAGTAAAATTGCCGATTTTTTAAACGAAAAAGGCATCCATGTTGCAAGAAGGACAATTGCCAAGTATCGTGAAGCGATGTTTATCGCATCATCAAGCCAAAGGAAACGGATTTTGTAACCCTCTGAGGTTAAGAGGGCCGTGCCGGCCAAATAACCGTCCTTTCGCTTAACACCATCAATTTATAAAGGAGTTTTACCATGCAAGTTATAATAACAGGTCATCATCTTGAAATAACCGACGCGTTGAGAGCACATATCGATGCGAAATTTGCCAAATTGGCGCGTCATTTTGACAATGTGACTGATGTTCATGTTATTTTAAGCGTAGAAAAGCTGGTGCAAAAAGCTGAAGCCACCTTGCAACTGAGCGGGGCTAAGCTGTTTGCCGAAGACCATCAGGAAGATATGTATGCGGCGATTGACAATATGGTGGACAAGCTTGATCGCCAAATCACCAAGCATAAAGAAAAAACCAATAATCATCGATAACCCTTAAGGTGCAAGGCGGCCTATCCTTCCATCTTACCGACCCCTTGCACCTAATGTTATGAAACTACTCATTGTTAGCGGCCTGTCCGGTTCCGGCAAAAGCATTGCCTTAGATACCCTTGAAGATTGCGGCTATTATTGCATAGACAATCTGCCAGTCACTTTACTGGCAGATTTTATCAACCACGTTATGCTGGTTGATACCAAAACCTATGCCAAAACCGCCATTGGCATTGATGCCAGAAATCAAAGCGACAGTTTGGCGCGTTTTTCTGACAGCATGGCCTTGATATACGCTAAAGGTATCGACTGTGAAGTCATTTTTATGCAGGCGGAAGAGGCGACCTTACTGAAACGCTACAGCGAGACCCGCCGCAAGCATCCCCTTACCGACCTCAATATCCCCTTAAAAGAAGCGCTCATTATTGAGCGGGAAATGCTCACCCCCATCGCCCGCCATGCCAGTGTCATCATCGACACCAGCCGCACCCATTACCACCAACTGCGCGAGTTGATTAAGGATCAAATTGGCGAGCGTAACACCAAACATATTTCTTTACAGTTCCAATCCTTTGGCTTTAAGCATGGCGTACCCTTGGACGCGGATTTTGTCTTTGATGCCCGCGCCCTACCCAATCCTTATTGGCGGCCAGAATTGCGCGGCCAAACCGGCAAAGACCAGGACGTGATTAGCTTTTTACAGGAACAACCGTTGGTCAATGAGCTATTTCAGGACATTGCCCAGTTTTTGGAGCGGTGGATTCCGCGTTTTGAAGCCGAAGGCCGCACTTACCTGACTGTCGCCATTGGCTGCACCGGCGGCCAGCACCGCTCGGTGTATCTGGTGGAGAGTTTGGTCAACTTGTTTAAAAACACCTACCTTAAAGTCATCGTCCGCCACCGGGAACTGTTAGGCCAAGCTTAAGCGCCCATAACCCCTAAGCCTTCCTTATCTTGGCGGTAAAGTGTCGGGCGGAACCGCTTGCCCGACGTTCCTGTTGTGTAGAGACGTTGTTGTACAACGTCTCTACAGGGAATTACAAAAATAAAATTCATAGCATTGTAAAATATCAAGCAAATGGCGT
>JACXTQ010000395.1 GCA_016919605.1 Methylovulum sp. | reverse complement strand
TGGGTTAGCATTTAATACAACTCTGCATTTGACCTGAATTTGAATTAAATGCCATTGTAGCTGTTGCAAGCCTTGTTGTTTGGGCTGTGCTTGCTTAAAAACTGTCCGAACCATTGCTGAAGATAAAAACTATTTCGCCATGCGGGCTAAGTGTTCATCAAGACGAACCCGATGGCTTATGAGGCGTTGTAAAAACTACGGGTTGCGTAACATAAGACACCAGATTGGACTCCTAATCCATTGACCAAAATGTGCCGTCCGGTAAATGTTCTGACAGACTCGTGAGCTGATGGTCGCTTAAGGTGCGTAGCAAAGTGTAAATGTGTCCAATCGCTTGTTGTTCATGCTCACCCCAATGGCTAATATTTCCCGCACAATAATGTTGGCGCAAATTATTTTGGGTTGCGGGATTGTCAGTTCCCGTCAATGGCGAGACTTTTTGCCATGCCTCATCGGACGCGCATAGTTGCTTTTTGGCTTGTAAATTGGCGGTTAAAAAATGATTGACCGCCAGCTTATGTGTTGATGCCCAACTTTGCTTAAATACATAACCTAAGGCAGGTTCATTCCCACTTATCCCCAGCGCGTTTAACATACCTTTTCCGTCAATAAGTTGACGGTAGCCTTCAGCTTCCAATCGGGCGGCAAAATGCCAGTAAGTCAGCACCGCGTCCAGCCGGTTTTGGCGGAGTTTTTCGCTGAGCAACGCCGGTGCGGCCATGGTTTTTTCCACTGACGCGTCCAAATCCAAATGTTGTTGTTTCCCCAAGGCTTGCAGCAACAGCCAGTTTTTATCCAACTCGCCGCCTGCAATGCCTAGCCGTTTACCCAACAAATCCTTAATGTTATAGATAGGGCTATCTTTAGGTACAACTAGAGCCCCGGAAGTGCTGGAATAAGGATAAAACGTATAATCCTCACCGCTGGCCCGTAGCCGCGTCACCCACAGCCAGTCAGAGACTATCATGTCCACCTCGCCCGACTGCAACGCCGCCTTGCCTGCATCGGGATTGGCGACTTCTTTGACGACCACATCAAAGTCGGTCTCCAGTGTTTGCAACACCGCCAATTCCCAAGTGACTGTACCTGTAGTTTGGACACCTATCCGAATGGGCGTTTTTTCTGTGGCAAAAGCCAAGCCGGATAGGAGCCAAAGTACAAAAGCCCAGCTATTATGTTTCATAAGATTTTCCTATTCAATACGTTATTGTTACACATGGGTTTGGTGCATTTTGGAGATTGCCTTTATCCCGCGCCTTCCCGCAGTGATCCAGCTTTTCAGACATAGAGCCATCGGCCACACATAAACCAAAACATACAACCCCAAAGCCAGCATTGCCGCTTGCCAGCGCACATCCACTGGGGTGGTTTTTTGCTCGGCAAAATCGGATATTTGCAATGCCGTAGCCAAGTCATCCACGTTTGTCAGTCGCTGGTAATGCAAACCCGCCTCCGCACTTAGAGCTTGCAAATAATTTTCTTGCAAGGCCGACAAATGTTCGCCGCCCACCGCCGCCTCACTGCCAAACGGCGCATTACGGGCGTTGTAGCCGACAATTTTTTCCGGGTTCAAATCCGATTCGCCAAAGGTCGAGCGGTGCGGCACGTCATCGGGGCGATAAAATCCGTCCGGCTCACCTTTGTTGTTGAATTTAGGGATAGGCACGGCTTGCAAGCCGCCTGCGCCGATAACCATACCTTTAGCTTTACCTTTGACGGCGGTAAAGTCGCTGCGGTAACGCGGATTGACAGGTGGTGCTTCTTGGCCATCCGTAATGAAAATAACGTGGGTGTCGATATTTTGTAAGATGTCCAATGTGTTCAACAAACCGCTGGCAATACGGCTATCTGCCGCCCATGCCATGCGCCAATCGACGTTTGCCAAGGCCGTGTCAATGTCATTGAAACCTTGGCAAACTTCTATCGGCTCGAATAATAAGGTCGAACGCCGTTCGGTGAACAAACCCAAACCGATTTTAGATTGGCAGGGCAATTTTGCCAACAAACCGCGCAAGCTGTGTTTGACATAGTCCAAACGGCTGAGCACCTGTCCGTCCAGTTGATAATCGGCGGCGTTCATGCTGCGGGTGATGTCGATAATGAACGTGTAATTGTAGATGGGGCGGACTTGGTTTTGGGTTGGGCGGCTGAAGGAAACCAGCATGGCGATGAGGGCCAGGCTTAACAGCCAGAAACGGTAGTTTTGGTAAGGTTTTGAGGACATAGATTGTTTTGGTTAATGGTTTACGCTAGTTCCCAAACTTGGACAGTAGTCGGGTTAAGGCAACCCTCTAGGAAACCCCGGCACAGTCGTCCACAACTGTGATTTCTGGTTGACCGGACTCTCGTTTTCGCTAGTGATCTTGTCCATTTCCGGCAACAAGCGCATGGCGACTTCCAGGTTGTATTTGGCATCCCAAAACTGGCTGTCCAAGGCCAAGGCTTGGCGGTAGGCTTGTTTTGCCAAGGCCACCAAAGGCATGGCCTCATTGACGGCCATTGCTTCGGTTTTGACAACCGCCAGGTGCAAGTATATATTTCCCAGGTTGTAACGGATTTTGGCCTGCAAAGCCGAGTCAGGCGCATCTAAGATCAAATTCAAGGTTGCCAAGGCTTCATCGTAACGCTGTTGTTTTTTAAACATCATCGCCCGCGCCAAACGGACTTCCGGCGCGGCATTGACAATATTGCCCAGCCTCACCTCTTTGCCTTCTGCCAACGCGGCAATCGAGCGGTTGCTTTGGCTGATGCCGTATAGCGTCCACGTTTGTGCCAGTATCGCCACTGAACCCAGCAGCAACAAACCCCATAGTGCGATAGGTTTGCTCATCTTTTCACCTCGAAAAATTTCACCGCCAGCAACACCGCCAACAAGCCAGTCGCCCATAAATAGCAATCGCCCGACAAATCCCGTTTGGGGATGCGTTCGCGGTAGTGTAGCGGCGTGTGCTCCAAACGGTTGATGTCATCTATGGCTTGCTGCATGGCATCAGGGCTTTCGGCTTGGTAGGCTTGATAGGGGATGTTCAGGCTGGCGAAAAATAAATGCAGATAACGCTCCGGCATAGCGCCAGCGTTATCATCACGCGGGTCTTGCGGTTTATCAAAAATGCCCGGGCTGTTGGCGGTGCGTAGAAATAGCCAGTATAAACGGATGTTTTGCCTTTTAAAGGCTAGGCGCAGTTGCAATTCGCTGTCCGGGTCTATCGCCGCTGCACCATCGGACACCAATAAAACAATCCGCGAGCCGCTTAAGGGTTGCTCTTTAAACATATCCAAAGCCATGCTCAGACCCTTGCTGACATGGGTATAAGCCAAGGCGGGCGTAGCGGTGGCGTTGATCGCCGCGTGTATCGCCGCTTTGTTTTCGGTCAGTGGCAAGACAAACAACGGGGCGGTGCTGTATTCGGCAATGCCCAGCAAATCGTGCGGGCGTTGCCCGACAAAGCTACTTAGTAATCGTCTGGCCGCTGTGGCTTTAGACTCGTTCGCGCCATCCGGCGTTTTACCCGCAAACGTGTTATCCATGCTATTGCTGCGATCTAACAGTAAGACAATGTTTGCGCCATAAGCTATGCGCTCGCGGCTTTGTTCGCTTTGGTGCAAACCCGCCAAACCCAACACCAAAGCGGCGATGGTCACCATAGCGCAGACGCGCAGTAATAAAGAGATAAATTGCGATAAAGGGTCGATAGGCAGCATCACTAACCACGGGTAAGTGCTGGGTTGGATGCCGTTATTGAACAACGGCAGCACCGCCAGCAACAAAGCCGCCAACCACCACGGCGTATCCACGGCAAGCGTCATTGCCAGCCCCGCTCAATGTCCAGACACGTTGCACACAGTTTGCGCAATGTGGCCAACGTTGCGCTTTGGGTTTGCGCCGCATCACTAAAAAAATGCTGGTTGGATGTGTTAAAAAACCACACCAATTGTGGATCGGCAATTTGATAAGATGGGTAATGCCTGTAAAAATCCGCCAACTGATGTTTGAACAACGGCGCACCATTAACAGTGTTTAAGGCTTGGTGGAACACAGTCAACGCTTCAGTCGTTTGCGCAGCCGATAATCCGGCGAGTTTTTTTGAAGCCTTCTTAAACACCCGGCGTTTCGGCAAACCGGGCAAATAGCCATATAAATACGCCAAACCACCCGCACTGGACAGCGTGACGGCCATTGCCGCCCACAAACCGTAAACTACGCCGTCATCGCCTAACAACTGCGGTGCGGCATCGGGGCGCATGTACTGGCCTGATTCATCTTTTCTGATCGACAACTCGCGCAACGGCGATAAGGTGAAATGCCAAGCGGGGACAGTTTGGCTGGCGTTATTGCCGCCTTGCGCCAAAGGCAAATCAAAGCTGGGGATAGTAAGCATTTTCACTTCCAGCGGCGCGTAAAACGCTTGATAAGTCAGGTTAATTTCATAACGGAAACCTCCGCTAATTTTGGTTTCGCTAACCGCCACGTTGTTCAAATTTAGCCAGCGGTTGACCACGCCACGTTTAGGTAGGCCGCCGCGTTGCAGTTGTACACCATTGCGGGTTTCGATAATAATTTTGTGGCGAATTTCATCGCCGTTGATGTAGCCGAATGGGCGCGGGGTTAAAAATTCAAAATCGCTGACTGGGGTATTGGGCGCAGTGTTACAAGCCAGCAAATACAGCGACAACCAGATGACCATAACTGCCTTCATGCCGCCCTCTGTAAAAAATACTGCTGAAGTTGCGCAGTATTGAAAGTGTCTTGCAAAAATAACGGTTCACAGCCAAAGCGGCGAAAAAAATTTTGCAAATGCCGCCGCCGTTGCTCAAACCTTTGCACAATAGTGCGCCGCAAGGCCGGACGCATGAATAAAGTGCGTGTGGCGCGGCTTTCGCTGTCCTGAAAACTGACCAACCCCCAGTCTAGCAGATTGTCATAATCACCAGTTTGCCAAGCCACCAGTGGCACGACATCATGCTGGCGTATATGCGGCAAGATGGGTGTTAAGAGGGATAAGTCAAAATGAAAATCAGATAACAAAAACACTAACGACGGTCGGGTCGGCAAATGTGGCGGAACATATTGCCAACACGGATTATGCGCTGTAAAACTGTCGCTTTGTAACTGTTGGCTCAGGGCACGGAGTGCACCGCGTTGTTGACAATGTTTTAGCTGGTAGTGGACTGGATCTTTGCCGCCACAGCCAATAAAACTGAAACGGTCGCCATAGCTGAATGCCGATTCAGCTATGGAATCTAGGCAATCCAGTAATATCGCCACGTTATTGTTCATGGACGCGGACAAATCCGCCAGCAGCAACACGTCAATCAAGCTGTGTTGCTGGTAAACTCGCACCTGATAGTGTCCGAACATGTCCAAAACACTCGCCCGCAAGTCTATGCGCCGAGGGTCAGGATAGGCAAGCAGCGGCTCATGGCGTTTGAACAAATGACCGTTACTAACCCTATGCCCGACATGTGCGCCAGGATAAACATGGCAACTGGGCATAGCTAAACGGTATTGAAAAATATGGTCTGAAGTCATGGGGTTATTGTCGATTAACGACTAAAAACACGACCAACCCCGTAAATAGGCAATACGCAAGCCAGGTGTATTTGCCCAATTGCCCGAACAGCCATTGCAAAGCGGCACTGTCCGGCTGTGCTACGGTTTGTGCGGCGCACCACCATAAGCTGTTGAGCAAGGGTAACAAGATTAAAACTAAAAAACCGGGCGCATCAAAAAACAAACTGCCCCATGCGGCAGGATACACGCCATCAGCCAACCGCAAGATAATTTGCGCCAATAAAATCCCCCAAGCCGTCGCACCTAAAGTAAAAGCCAGCAAAAACAGCCGATAATTGAGGCGGCACAAATAGTTTGTCGAGCTTAATAAGGCTCGGTGTTGTCTGGACAGATATGCGGCGGGCAAGCTCAGACATAGCAATAATAAACTGGTGTCGCTTAGCAAATCCCAAAATTTGGGGCTTATAGCCTCGTTAATCGCTCCGACATAATAGGCGGCGTAGGGCGCGGGTTCTTGGTTGTCCAATCCCTCGGCAATCAGGACGACAAACAAGCCCAAGCCTGCGTAAGCGGCGAGGGCCAAACGTAAGGCATTAAGATCGAATGTGGAATTTATCTCGTTCTTTATGGTGGTGTTCATAGTAGTTTTCTGGTTTTTTGAGCGGGAATCCGGGAACATTACCCTACCGTTAATACTTTCAAGGCGCAGCAATCTGCATCAAAATCCCTTTTATCAATTGCGGCATCAACCCGTCTTTCCGATAGGCGTATAACGGACTAAAAAATATCCGGTGCGCCATCGTCACGGCATATACGGCCTGCAAATCTTCCGGCAATAAGTTATCGCGGCCTTCCAACCACGCACGGGTTTTGGCGGCGCGGATGAAATAACTCATGCCACGCGGGCTGGCTCCCGCTTGAATCAGTTCCGCCATGTCCACATCATCCAAGCGGATGCCGAATTTTCCTGGACTATGCGAGGCTTGCCACAAGGCCAATGCGTAAGTTTTAAGTTTGTCGCTGCTGTGGATGTGCGTTTGGATGTTGGCGGAGACATCATTGAGTGAGTAGTAGGCAATCTGCCCGCCTGCCATTTCCTGCACTAAGCGGTCAGTGTTATGATAGCGAGGGTTGAACATCAGCTCTTGCAACACAGCTCCGTCACTGGGGATGTTGAGGCTGACTTCAAACATAAAACGGTCTTTGGCGGCGGCGGGCAATTCAAACGTTTCTTCACGTTCGACGCGGTTGCGGTCGGCGAACACTTGCAGATGCGGCAAATAGTAGGTTTGGTTAAATGCGCTGACACTGCGTTCTGCCATCGCCCGCAATAATAAGGAATGGACTTGCGGACGGGCGCGGTTGATTTCGTTAAAAAAGAAAGTCGCTAAGCGTTCGTGGTGACTCAGTAAGGGGCCAGGGTCTACCCGTGGTTTACCACTATCATCCAGATAAGTGTAATAAATCAGGTCGGCGGGCATCAAATCTATCGTGCCTTCGATACGCTGGTAATCACCGCCCAAACCTTGCGCCACGGCACGCAGCAAGGTAGTTTTGCCGACACCGACATTGCCTTCCAACAGGACATGCCCACGGGCAAAAATAGCCAGCATCAAATGGCGCACGGCGGTGGCTTGCCCTATCACAATACCGTTGAGCTGTTGTTCAAAGCGTAACGCGCTTTCGCGCCAATCGTTGAGTTGGGAATGGGTCATAAGAAAAAAACTCCAACCCGTTCAACAGGTCGGAGTATAAGTTATATTAGTCTAAAAAAACAAAAGCTTGCAATAAATAGCAAGAAGCTGTGCTGATGAGGATAAGCGTATTCGTTCGAAAATACACACAGCGACACGTTACTTTCAACACAGCTTATGGCTTTTGCCGGGGCGGCATAAATAATCAGGGAAATTATTCACGCCAAAGGAAATCAATTGGCAATTTCCTCTACGTCATAAACAAACTTGCCGGTTTTAACGAAATTCAGGCGGCGTTTCTCGTTACGCGCTTCCATTTCTTTAACCGACTGGGCTTGTTTATTCAGTTCGTTGACATCGTGCTTAGGATCGTATTTGCTGCCAGCCACCTTATCGGGATAACCCGGTTTAGGTTCCCAGCACACGCCAGGTTCTTTGCAATTGGTGCCATCGTAAGCCAAGGCTGACGTGGACAATCCGGCGGCAATCACCGCCAAGCTGATTAATGCTAATTTGTTCATTGTGTTATCCTCATTATTTGGTTAACCATTTGGCTTTTTTCGGATCACCTGTGTAGATGTCACGGATAAAGGCCATGATTTGCAACATTTCATCGGTGTTAAAGTTGACGTATTGTGGCCCCATCATGCCATTGGCACCGCCGAACAACAGTTCAAACAGGCCTTGATCGGTGGCATTGCGCGGGTATGTCCAGTAATCGTCCGCTAAACCAGGGCCAAGTTTGCCTTCCGCCTCATGCCCGTGGCAGCCGGAACAACCGGTCATGTACAGGCTTTTGCCTTTGTCCACGACTTCCTTATTCCCGTTGTAGGGATTTTTGCCATCTTGCATGAACTGTTTGAAAGCATCGGTGTTGCCACCTTTTTTGGCAAAACTCAAATCCAAGGCTTCACCGGTAATGGCGTTATGTAGGGTGATGTCGGCCTGGGCGGTACTAAAAAACAGTGCGAGTGAAGCACACAGGGTAATTGTTGATAATTTCATGCGCAGAGGTTTTCCTAATCCTAATGGGTTGCGGCGACGGCAACTTGCTCTACATCCAGCAAGGGTATGCCTTCAGCTTCGAGTAACTGCCTGATCTCCGATTGTTTAGCCTTAATGACTTGGTTCAATTGTGCGAGCAAGGCTTCGTTGCCTTTACGCACCGCCATTGACGTGCTGTAGTGGAAACCTACTTTTTCCCCATAAGCACGGCGGTTGGTGTCGGGGATTACGGTCATGGTCAACGGCGTACTGGAGGCTTTGACATAACGCCCCGCTGCCGGCCCCCATAACGCCGCCACTTCGGCATGGCCTGAGGACACTTCACTCACTAGTTTGGCAGTATCGTATTTGACGTATTGGTTGCGTTTGGACTTATATCCGACCAGTTCTTGCGAATAATTGAACATATCGTTATAGCGTCCTATAGCGCGTAGCATGATTTCGGCGGGTGAACCCGGCACGAAGGCGATACGCTGGACTTTTTGCAAAGCCTCGCTATCCCAATTTTGCACTGCCGCACCGTCCTTGCTAGTAATGAACACATAGCTGGAACGGTAATACGGCGCACTCGTGGACACACGCGGATCACCTGCGTCCACACCGATCACGACATCACACAAGCCTTTGTCTAAAGTGTCGCGCAGGTAATAACGCGGATCAGCCCAGTAAACGTACTCGACTTTTTTGTGCAAAGCCTCACCCAGCAATTGGGCGAGCTTGTTTTCAAATCCTTCGCCTTTGTTGTTGGAGTAAGGCATTTCATCTTCGGCGGCACAGATTTTTAAGATGCTGTCATCGGCGTTTGCTGTGGACAGACCCAAACCTAGGCACACAATCGAGAGTAATAGTTTTTTTGTAAATGGCATATTTTGTTTCCAATTTTTGGCAGTGAAGCGAATCTGTAGTTTCTTCGGTGGGCAATGCTGTTCTGCCCACCCTACCCTACCCTACAGATGCTTGACTACAGCGCAAACACCATCACGCCACCGCCCATTTGCGTGTAATGCGCCAACTCTTTAAACGCACCCACTGCACCTAAGCCCGCAGTTGGATCTTTCAAATCGAACACCAAGCCTACGCCGGGCCAGCCGCCGACCCCGTAATAAATCGCCACATATTGCTTGCCGTTATGCAGGTAAGTGATGGGGTGTCCGATAACACCGGATGGTAGTTTAAATTTCCACAGCTCTTCACCCGTTTTTGAGTTGAGGGCTTTTATGTAACCATCTAAAGTGCCGTAAAACAGCAAGTCGCCAGCCGTGGCGGTTGTGCCGCCCCACACCGCAAATTTCTCTTTCACTTCCCATTCAAACTCACCAGTGACCGAGTTCATGGCTTTGACTTGGCCTAACGTGCCTTTAGGGCCTGGGTACATGTTCAAAGTCGCACCAACGAAGAATTGGCCTGCACGGTAGGGCAGCATGAACGGCTCCCAATCCATACAAATGTGGTTGATACCCATAAAGAACAGTTTTTTTGCCGGATCGTAAGATTCGATGCCTTGGTTGTGATAGCCCATCGCTGACGGACAAATGCCTTTGGCTTCGTGATCCATGTGGGTCGAATATTCGGGGTCTCGAATTGGCAAGCCCGTTTTTAAATCGACTTTTTTCACCCAGTTGACGGTGTCGTCAATTTTGAAGGCGTTGATCAAATCGCCGTTTTCCCTATCCAGCGTGTACACTAAGCCGTTACGGTCAGGATGGGTCAATAGCTTACGTTTTTTACCATCCACCACTTGTTCGGATAGCCCCATGTAGTTGACACCCGCGTAGTCCCATTCGTCATGCGGGGTTTTTTGATAGCCGAATTTAGCTTCACCCGTGTTCACGTCGCGCCCCCAAATGGTCATTGTCCATTTGTTGTCACCAGGGCGCATGGTTTCGTTCCACGGTGCGGGATTGCCGGAACCGTAATAGAGCATGTCCAGATCAGGGTCGAAGGCGTACCAGCCCCAGTTGGTACCGCCGCCGATTTTCCACGCATCGCCTTCCCAGGTTTTCAGGCCCAAACCAAACTGCCCGTAATGTGGAT
The DNA here is from genome assembly GCA_016919605.1 of Methylovulum sp. GTDB lineage: Bacteria > Pseudomonadota > Gammaproteobacteria > Methylococcales > Methylomonadaceae > Methylovulum. The sequence goes on along the minus strand of JACXTQ010000395.1, from coordinate 1,029 downwards.
TGGCTTTGTTGAAATCTTTCGCCAACTTGATGTCTTCATCTGGGCCGGTGGCATAGACGCGCCACGCTTGTTTACCGTCTTTAATGTTGTAAGCGGTCGCATAACCGCGCACACCCAATTCCGCGCCGGAGCTACCAACGATGACTTTGTCTTTGGCAACAAATGGCGCGACCGTTAAAGTCGAACCCATCGCAATATCGGAGTTTTCCATTTTCCAAAGCAGCTCACCGGTCTTTGCGTTCAAAGCGACAATATGCCCGTCCAATTGGTTTTGGAAAATGGTCGCCGGATAGCCGTTGCCTTCCGGTGCATAGGCCAAGCCCCGGTTGACCACGTCACAACAGGCCACGGCACGGGCAGCCGGGTTTTGTTTCGGTTTGTATTCCCAGAGAATTTTGTCCGGCTCGTTCAAGTCGATGGCGAAAATATTGTTCGGGTATGGGGTGTGCACATACATGATGCCGTTGACCACCAACGGCCCGCCTTCGTGACCGTTCAATACGCCCGTGGAAAATGACCAAGCGGGTTTCAGGTTTTTGACGTTAGTGATGTTAATGTCGTAAAGCTCGCTAAAATGCGTCGCGCTGTAATCTTTGGTTTGCATCACCCAGTTAGTGTTTTGGCGCGATAATTTTTCCAGTTCTTTGTTGGCGACCGCAGGTTGCGCCAAGGCTAACAGAATGCTCGTCGCCAACGCAGTACGTCCGGCAAAACGGGCCATTTTCAAAATCCGCATGATTCCTCCAGAATATTATTGTTGTGTGTTCAATAGGGCTTAGCCGTGTGCCCCAAAAATAATTGGCTTGCTTGATCGAGCAATGGTTACTTGGGACACCAGGCTATGCTGGACAGAAATGATACAGGGGGCAGGCAAAAGGCCGTTACGGAATAAGCCTGTAAAACAATTGGGAAAATGGCGGCAAATGTGGATGAAAAATTCCTGTTAAGCAATTGGGCTAAGAAGGATGCGTAGAAAAGGAAATCTTCCCATAGTGTAACCAGCAAAAACACTGCATCATGATGCGATTT
>JACXTQ010000394.1 GCA_016919605.1 Methylovulum sp. | reverse complement strand
GGTGAGGATGAGCAGGGTAAGCAAATTTTGCAGGATATTCAAATTCAGGGTTGGAGCCAACCCGAAGAAGGCGAAATCAAGATGCTGCAAATGGTTTATGAGCGCTATCGTGGTTAAGTAAGTTCTTTACGCCACATTCAAAAAAGCCCAAACTTTGTTCGGGCTTTTTTTTGAGGCTACTATAGCTAAAGCAACGTAAATTGATTATAAAAAATGACATCTCAACAGATTTCCGCCGCAAGGTGATGGCGATCAAAGAATAGGAAAAGCAGGCCTATCCGCCAGCGGCCTACATGCTATAGTTGTAAAAGCCGCTCATTGCTTTTGGTTATCCGGTTAACTCGTCAGTGCCAAGCCTGCGCACTTCCCTTGCTAACCTTTCAAAATCGGCAACCGCCTGAAAGGGCAGTACCCCCCATAAAGGCGTGGGCAAAGCCGCCGCTATCGTGGCTACAGTCTCCTGTCCTAACAGCACCTCAGCATCATTACAAACCGCCAGCCAACCGGCACAACAGAGGCCGGAGGCGATGATCGCCCGATAGGTAAGCTTGGCGTGATTGATACAACCTAAACGGATCGCCACCACCAACAGCACGGGTAGTTGCAGGGCCATAGCCAAGTCACTATTATCTTGTCCGGCATTGATAGGCGAATACCAGCCCCCTGCACCTTCGACCAGCAGTACCTCGGCTTGGGTCTGCATTGCGTTAAAACGCTCAATGACCGTGTTTAAATCCACAGGGTTGGCGACACCGGCCAGATGCGGCGAAACGGGCAACTCATAGGCATAAGGGTTGATTAACGCGTAGTCCAAAGGTAAAGAGGCGTGTTGTTGCAACAGCAGGGCATCGGCGTTTTGCCATTGCCCGTTTTGCCATAGACAACCGGAGGCAACCGGCTTCATGGCGGCCACAGTGCGCCCTTGCTGTTTAAAATAGTGCATCAGCGTGACGGTCGCCCAAGTTTTACCGACATCGGTGTCGGTACCGGTAATAAAATAGCCGTTTTTCATGCTCTTGCCCTGACCATAATGACTTCAAAGGTGGCGGTGATAGAGGTGTCTTGAGTAGCGCACGGGTAAGCCGCCATCATCCGCTGTAAAGACTGTTTGCCCGTTACGCCTTTGTTGCGTCCGGGTAGGACATTATGCGCCCCGATATGCTTTAGCTCGCGCATTAACGTCAACACCGAGGCATAACGCGGCTGGTAACACTGCCGCTGGCTATGGATGGCCTTAAACCCAGCCTGTTGCAAGCAAGCAATGATATAGGCTTCATCATAAAAATCATTAACATGTGCATAACTGTCCACCGTTGCCCATGCGGCTTTTAATTCTTGCAAGGTTTGGCTGCCAAAGGTGGCGAACGCCAATTGCCCATCCGGCTTGAGCACCCGTTTGATGTCGGCAAACACCGCGTTAAGGTCGCCACACCATTGCAGGGCGAGGTTGGAAAACACACTATCGACACTGGCCGTCGCCAATGGCAAGGCTTCGGCATCGGCGCAGACATACTGGACGTTATGATAGGCGGCGAGCTTACGCCGTGTGGTTTGGAGCATAGTTAAAGCCAAATCCAAGGCGATCAAGTTATCGCACGGTGCTAAGTCCAGCAATTTCTGGCTTAAAAAACCCGTGCCACAGCCAATATCCAACACCGCGCCGTACTGGTTTGCCCTATCGACCACTTGCAACAACGCCATGCCGACTTCGCGCTGTAAGTGCGCAACACCGTCATAGCTGTCCGAAGCGGCGGCAAACGCTTGCCTTACCTTATTTTTATCGAAAATCATCAGCGTCCATAAACGTCACCAACATCTGCAATAACGCCTGCGGGTGGGATAAAAACGGGATATGCGCCGCCTGATCCAATACCTGCACCTGCACGGTAGGCAGCAATTGCGGGAAGTGTTGGCTGAGCACCGCCGGAATCAGGCTGTCTTTTTTACCCAACACCACCAAAACGGGTATTTTTAAACCCGCAAAACTAGCGCGTAAATCGGTATCTTTCAGTATATCCAAACCGCCTTGCAAAGTTTGGGCATCGGGGGCAGGACACGCCAAGACCGCTGTTTTTAGGGCTTTGGTCAACGCTTTGGCGTTCGGCAAGGTCATAACCTGTATCGCCAAAAACCGCAGTAGCGTAGCATGGGTATCGGCTTGCAGATTGGCGGCGAAGGTGTCCAACACCGACAGCCGCATCCCCGGCCAGGTATCGCGCCCTAAGAAACACGGATTACCCGCCACCAACACCAACGAGCGGACACGCTCAGGGTAGCGGCGAGCCAACTCTAGCACCACCGTCGCCCCTAACGACCAACCTAGCCAGCAACAAGGTGGCTCAGGTAAGGTATTGACCAAGCTGTCTATGATAGCTTCCAAGGTAAACGGGGTTAGTGCTTCACTATGCCCATGCCCTGGCAAATCGACTAACGTGACGTGGTAATGTGCGGCCAATTGTTCGGCAAAGTCGCGCCAGATACCGCTGTGCATGGCCCAGCCGTGGATCATGACTATCGGCTTACCTTGGCCTAAGGTTTGGATGTGAAGGTTTGGCAAGGTGTCTGCGTCCTTTCGTGATGTCTCTTGAATCATGCTATTTTTGAAAGGCGGATAGCCGCCAGCGCATCCAACAAGCCATCGATCATAGCCTCGTCATGCAACGCCGACAAAGTCACCCGTAGCCGCGCCGTACCTTGCGCTACGGTGGGTGGGCGTATCGCACTAACCAGAAAGCCTGCCGCCAATAAAGCCTTGCTAACGTCAACGGCCTGTTGGCTATCGCCGATCATAATCGGCTGGATAGCTGACGGTGAGGACAATAAGTGCAAACCCAGTTGCCCTGCCCCCACGCGAAAGCGCGTTATCAGCGCGGCCAATTTCTCCCGCCGCCAGGTTTCGGTCATGACAATACGCAAACTGGCGCGGGTCGCTGCCGCTACAGCGGGCGGCAAGGCGGTGGTATAAATATAGGTTCTGGCGGTTTGGATTAAGGTTTCTATCAGCAACTCAGAACCGGCGACAAAAGCGCCAAACGTACCGAAGCCTTTGCCGAGGGTGCCCATCAGTACGGGAACGGCGGTCTGATCCAAACCATAATAATCTAAAAGGCCGCCACCGTGCTGACCGATCACCCCTAAGCCATGGGCATCATCAACCATTAGCCACGCACCGTGCTGGCTGGCCGTCCGCGCCAGTTCCGGCAAGGGTGCCCAATCGCCATCCATGCTGAACACGCCATCGGTCACAATCAATTTGTTGCCGGTGGCTTGTGCCAGCAACGTGTCAAGATGTGCGGTATCGGCATGGGCATAGCGTTTAAACTTCGCCCCCGATGACAAGCCGCCATCCAAAAGAGAGGCATGGTTAAGACGGTCTTCCAGCACCGTATCACCCCGCCCGACCAACGCATTGATAACCCCGATGTTCGCCATATAGCCTGTGGAAAACAACAGCACCCTCTCGCGTCCGGTAAAGGCCGCCAATTCTTCTTCCAGCGCGTGATGGGCCTTACTATGCCCACAAATCAAATGCGCCGAACCACTGCCGACACCGTAAGTGTCGGCGCCCTCTTTAAACGCCTGCACCACCGCCGGATGGTTCGCCAAGCCTAAGTAATCATTACTGCAAAAATTAATGACAGACTTGCCATCCACCTGCAAATGAATGCCTTGGGGGGAATCAATGACACGGCGGGAGCGGTAAAGGCCTTGGGTAGCCAGCTTGTCGAGATTATCGCTTAAATGTGAAAAGGGCATAAGGTAATGGGTTTCCGCCGAGGGCGTAAAATGATAGGCGCATCACGCTAAAAACCGCTTGGTAGATGGTATGGTCATAATCGAGTTATAGTGGGTACGAGCCATTTAGCGTATAGACTGCAAAAATACGATAAGGTCCTTTCTCACTATTTTCGAAAAAGCCTTGTTCAAGGGCATTTTTTGCTTCCTCAAATGTATTGAACAGGCAATGCGAATTGACAGGAATATCAGTAGCGAGTGAATTACAGCAAAGTGGGGAATGCTCAGGATTTGCCTTAACCCAAAAACTGACTACATCAAAACCTTGCAGATGAGGTTTAATTGGCCGCTGGACGGGTGTTACAATGGGCTGGAAAGGGGCAAAATTTGACCATTGGCCTAGTTCACCATCAAACTCGTATTCATAAATTTCGTAATAGAACAGCGTGGTTCCCGACAGGTCAATATGCTCTTGTTTGGCAAGGCTAACCATACTATCCGGCGAGTCAAACAACCAATAGCCGTTGTGTTGCCAATAGTCGATATAATCAGCAAAGTCTTCCGAAAAACAATTGCTTACCGAATACACATCAACTACCGTGTCACTTTTTAGCCAATCTTCTTTTGCTTTGACACGCTTAAGCATATAACCTGCTGGAATCATAACTTATCCTTATGTGGCGAACTATTTCCCCTTACTACTCAGCCTCAATTCGCATAACTAGACCCACCCGAATGCAGCCCCAACCGATCAAACAAGGCTAAGTCGTGGTTGGTCATCGGGTTATCGGTGGTCAATAACTTGTCGCCATAAAAAATTGAATTGGCACCCGCCAAAAAGCATAAGGCTTGCATTTCATCGCTCATTTCCTTGCGGCCTGCGGACAGGCGCACGCGTGAGCGGGGCATCATGATCCTAGCAACGGCGATAGTACGGATAAAGACTAAAGGGTCTAAGGCTTCCGTACCCATCAATGGCGTGCCTTCGACTTGCACCAGCATATTAATCGGTACGCTTTCGGGGTGTTTGGGCATGTTCGCCAGTTCAATCAGCAAATTGGCGCGGTCGGCGCTGCTTTCGCCCATGCCGACAATGCCGCCGCAACAGACGTTAATTCCGGCATCCCTAACCCGCGCCAAGGTGTCCAATCGATCTTGATAAGTACGGGTGGTGATGACTTGTGAATAATAGTCTTCCGAGGTGTCCAAGTTGTGGTTGTAATAATCAAGCCCCCCTTCTTTTAATCGTGCAGTTTGGCTATCGGTAAGCATCCCTAAGGTCACGCAAGTTTCCATCCCCAAAGCTTTTACGCCCTGCACCATTTCGATGACTCGCTCAATATCGCGGTCTTTGGGTTGCCGCCAAGCCGCACCCATGCAGAACCGTGACGCGCCTTGGTCTTTGGCCTGTTGCGCCGATTCCAGCACCTTGCTTACAGGCATTAAGGCTTCTGGGGTCAAACCCGCATCATAACGGGCGCTTTGTGGGCAATAGCCACAATCTTCCGAGCAAGAG
>JACXTQ010000393.1 GCA_016919605.1 Methylovulum sp. | reverse complement strand
GGATGTCGATGTCGCCGGTAATATGCACGGTACGCGGCAAATAACAGGCATCGTGCCGAATAGAGCCTGTAAGTTTATTAGCCACGGCGGGTAAGTTGGCGTATTCCCAGAGTTGATACCCCGTACCCACCGCCAGCTTGTCTTTATAAGCCGCCATACCCATAGGTTTTTCCAAGCCACAGAAATGGGTGTTGAGGACATCCCGCTCAGTGCGCAAGATAATGAGTTGTCCGGCTTGGTAAGTGGACACCAGCACCGATACGCCTAGGGCGTTAAGCAGTGCTGGAAAAGACGGGGTGTGTTGGCTGGCAAAAGGGATGCTCATGACAATAGCTAAGGCTAAATAAGGGTAAGGCGGGCGTAAATCCCCACACGGGCTTTAGCCCAGTTCCGCCCGCCTGAAGGTTAAACGGTGCTGTTTACTGGCACGCCCAATCATTGCGCAAACTGTCAATTTGGGTTTTTAACGCCGCGACTTGGCTACCTGTCACATAATCGTTAGCGTCAGGAGTGTTATCGGTATCCAAACGGGTGAGTGTTTTTGCCAATTGATTGCAGGCTTGGACATCCAATAGCGTGGCCTTATTGTCACCTGCGGTCAACAATTGGTTACGTAATGCCCGGCGGGTGGGTATCGGTGTCGGCCCTATGCCAATAATCGTGTGACTGGCTACCTGCGTATCAAAAAAACCTACTAAAGCAGCGACAGGGGCGGGTATGGTTTGGATCTGTTCATAGGCACCAATATCGCAAACACCTCCCGTAGGTTGGGGTCGGCTGACATAACGTTGGTCAATCGCCACACACAGGGTATTGGCGGCATTGAGGGCAAGACTACCTTTATCGAGTGCCTGGGTAAGGGTCGGGCCACCGTTATCCAATAGCGGAGCCAATTTTGCCGGGCCGCTCAGGGTGGCGTTACAGGTGCCATCCCCCAGTAAATTTTGGCCTTGCAAAAGAGTTACGCCACCGTAATGGGAATTGGTATAGCAATCGGCGCCATTTTGGCTGTTGGCGATAATACTGTTGATAAGGGTCATCGTACCCGTGTTCTGGACACCGGCGACATTGCCATAGCGGGTATTATTATGGGCCACCGTGCTATGGTTTAAGGTCAGTACGGCATTGCCACCGTTACTGATGCCACCCACGCCCCAGGTCGCCAGATTGCGGTTGTGGGATACCGTGCTATTGGTCAAGACCATTTCGCCGCCATTACCAATACCGCCAATACCGCCGTTAGTCGCCTCATTATTAAAAATGGTGCTGTTATTGACCGTTGCACTGGCGTTTGGAAAATTCATAACCGCACCGCCGTGCGTGGCTTTATTGCCTGACACGGTGCTATTATTAAGCGTTAGGCTACTTTGGTACATGTTGGCGATAGCACTGCCTACGGCTCCGACACCGAGGTCGTTATTGCCGGTAATCGTGCTGTTGTTCAAGGTCAGGGTACCGCCATTCTGAATACCGCCCCCGTATTGATAATTGGCGCTCAAACGTCCACCCGTCAACTTTAAATTGTTGACAGTCAGATTGCCGCCCGTACCAATATGCAACAGCCGGAAGTCCGCCGTACCCGCAACCGAGCTACGTTTAACAGTCGCACCATTGCCATTAATGGTAATCACGCTGCTGATTAATGGTAAGCCATTAGGCCCACTGGCATCTTGGTTGTCCACCGTGCTTAAGGTATACATGGCGTTGCTTTTTAGCTCTAAGATATCCGCGCCACTGCCAGCCGTACAGCCTCCCGCCCCATCGGTATCAGCATCGGCATTGGCGTTATTGATGGCATGGGTTAAGGTACAAGGAGCGGTGACATTAATCGTTGCCGCCTGGGCGGCACTTAGCGCTAAAGCCAAAGCGATTGCTAAGGCATGACGGTGGAAAGGTAGCGTCTTGGTAGTATGACGGGTCATCATAAGTCTCCGTAATTTAATAGGCGAGAAGCGGGTGGTATGCACACCAAATAAAATATCTTCCGTTAATTTTAGCCGCAATTTGCCATAGATAAAGCTCTATCCACCTGAAAATTACCGCGCTTGTTCAAAATCCATATTGCTCTTACGATAAATGTCAAAACCTAGGGGTTACAACAAAAAATTGACGAACCCTTAAGATTGTACTCCAATTGCTAGGATAGGGGCTTGATTTTATGGCAGCGAATGGAGAATATAAAAACCATGCCTTCCCTTACACAGCAATCAAACTTCGGCAAAACGCCAGAGCCAACCAACCCTTTAGCCAAAATACCGTGGATTCGACGACTACCTCTTTTGACAGTGACAGTTTTTTAAAAAACTTGACTTCCCTGCCGGGCATTTACACAATGTTTAATGCCCAAGATGAAATCATTTATGTCGGCAAGGCGAAAAACTTAAAAAACCGCGTTTCCAGTTATTATAAAACCCAACAGGCTTCACCCAAACAACAGGTGATGATGACCAAAGTCAGCCGCATCGAGGTGACAGTCACCCATACCGAAAGCGAAGCCTTGTTGTTGGAATGCCAGCAGATCAAACGCCACAAGCCCCGCTACAATATTTGTCTGCGTGATGATAAATCTTTTCCTTATATTTATCTTAGCGACCATGAGTACCCCCTTATCACTTTGCATCGAGGAGCAAAAAAAAAGGCCGGCCACTATTTTGGCCCCTACCCTAGCTCCACCGCCGCCAAAGAAAGCTTAAAACTGTTGCAAAAACTGTTTCCGATCAGACAATGTGAAGATAGCGTTTACAACAACCGCACCCGCCCCTGCCTACAACATCAGATAGGCCGCTGCACCGCCCCCTGTGTGGGTTTGATTAGTGCCAGCGCATACGCGCAAGATGTCGCCCATACCGTCATGTTTTTGGACGGGCGCGGCGGCGTGCTGATTGAACAATTGATTAGCCAAATGGAACAGGCTTCGGTGGCGTTGGCGTTTGAGCAAGCCGCCAGTTACCGCGACCAGATCGCCCGCTTGCGGACAGTATTGGAAAAAAACCATGTCCACGGCGAAAAAGGCAATGTCGATATTATCGCCTGCGCCACACAACAACAGAGCGCCTGTGTGCAGGTATTTTTTATCCGCAACGGCCAGCAATTGGGCAATAAGGCTTATTTCCCTAGCACCGGCGGCGAACACGAAGCCAGCGTGGTGCTACAGGCATTCATCGCCCAATATTACCTTAACAAACCCGTGCCCACCGAATTGATCGTCAGCCATGAACCGGAGGAAACTGCGCTCTTAGCCGACATGCTGACAAGCCAAGCCAAACACGCCGTGACCATTAGCGCACGGGTACGCGGGGAGCGGGCAAAATGGCTGCAAATGGCCCTAACCAACGCCGAATTGTCCTTAACCGCCAAATTGGCTGAAAAACAAAGCCTAGCCGGACGTTTTTTAAGCCTGCAACAGCAATTGCATTTATCCACCCTGCCACAACGTCTGGAATGTTTCGACATCAGCCACACCCAAGGCGAGCAAACCGTCGCCTCTTGCGTGGTTTTTGACCAAAATGGCCCCGTCAAATCGGCTTATCGGCGTTTCAATATCGAAGGCATCACCGGCGGCGATGATTATGCAGCGATTGGACAAGCCGTATCGCGGCGTTTTAAGCGCCTACAACAAGGCGAACATCCCGCGCCGGACATCTTATTTATTGACGGTGGCAAAGGTCAGGTGAAAGCGGCGCAAAAGGCACTAGAGGAATTAGCCATAAACAATGTTATGATAGTCGGCGTTGCCAAAGGGCCCGACCGAAAACCCGGCATGGAACAGCTGATTTTGGTCGATCAGGAACACGCGCTGGACATCACGACAGGTGCCAGCGGCTTGTTGCTAATCCAGCATATCCGCGATGAAGCGCACCGTTTTGCTATTACCGGACATCGGCAACGGCGCAAAAATACAAAAAAACAATCGAGCTTAGAAGGCATTGCCGGATTAGGCCCAAAACGGCGGCAACAATTATTGAAGCAATTCGGCGGTTTACAAGGAATTGCCCAAGCAGGGGTAGACGCACTTTGCAGTATAGATGGCATCAGCCGACCATTGGCACAACGAATTTACGAGCATTTTCATCATCAAGATGGCAATTGAATTTAACTTACCTACCAATATCACACTGTTAAGAATCGCGTTAATCCCGTTATTGACCGTGGTTTTCTACTTGCCGTGGCATTATTCAAATATTGCGTGCACGCTGATTTTTATTATCGCGGGCATTACCGACTGGCTAGACGGCTATTTGGCACGCAAAATGAACATGGAAACCCCATTCGGGGCTTTTTTAGATCCGGTTGCCGATAAGCTCATGGTCGCCATGGTACTGGTATTATTGGTGCAACAACAGGGCTCGCCTTGTCTGGCCATCCCCGCCGCCGTCATTATCGGTCGGGAAATCACCATTGCCTCGCTGAGAGAATGGATGGCGGAAATCGGCCAACGAGCCACCGTCAACGTCTCCCAATTGGCGAAATGGAAAACTGCCGTCCAGATGGTTTCCATCGGCTTGTTGCTCTACCGCGAAGACTTACTAGGCATACCGATCAACAGCATCGGTTATGGTTTATTATATATTGCCGCCTTACTGACACTGTGGTCGATGGTCAATTATTTAAAAGCCGCCCTGGTAGCCATCGCCAAAGCCTAAAACACTCCAAACCACCGCCGATAACGCTTTGGTTTCACTCACATTATAAGATACAGCCTATTGAACTGGCTGTGAAAGAAGAAAATGGAACAGGAACTCAACACTACTCAGAGCAAATCTGAACAACAAAATGAAATACTGGTCGCGGCACTCAAACTGTTTGCAGAAAAAGGTTATTTCAACACCTCATTAACCGACATTGCCGAAGCGGCGGGCATAAAAACCGTCAGCGCCATTTACCAGCACTTTGGCAGCAAACAAAGTATCGCCAATAAGCTCTATGAAAACATCCTCGACAGCCTGAACGTGTCCATTGACGACATCCGGCGGCGAACCCAAAAATCATCCGAGCAATTACGCGGCGTGGTTGACCTATTTTTTAAGTTGACCGACGATGCCCCCTACATCATGAAATTCCTGCTGGTCATGCCTATCCACGAATTTCTGCCCGACCAAAAACCCATCCTACAAACCTCCGCGTTCACTAAAATCCTCAAAATCATCCAATCCGGCATCCGCAACAGCGAAATCCGCAACATTGATCCGGCGTTGGCCAACACCTATTTTTTCGGCATCATCAACAATACCCTAATGATGGTTTTGGCAGATGAACTGGACAAAAACGCCGAGGCGTACCGGTCACAAACCTGGTTAGCGGCATGGAACATGATCGCTAAAAAGTCATCGGTTTTTTAGACCCGCCCACTTTTTTGTAAAAACGTTGCACTGCAACACCCACCCGCTTAGCCTATCAGGCAAGCCATCGCCATAAGTCTCCTAAGACGTTGCCATGCAACGTCTTTACAGGTTTTTGTTAGGCTAATGCCCCGCCCCGGACATTCATACGCGCCGCCCCTGCACCTGCGCTATAATAGCCATTATCCCCACCTTTTCCGAGAATCCCCCTATGCTTCAGATCGGCAAAATCAACAGCCTGAAAATTGTCAAACAACAAGGCGCCGACATTTATCTAGGTAGCGAAACCTCCAACAAAGTATTGCTTATTGACCGGCTACCCGCCAACCATCAAGCCGATGAACCCTTAGATGTATTTGTCTATGTCGATACCGAAGGGCATCTGGCCGCCACCACGCGCATACCAGCGGCACAAGCCGATGACATTGCCTACTTGCCTGTCGTTTCGGTCAATTATGTCGGTGCCTTTTTAGATTGGGGGTTGGCGAAAGATTTGCTGGTTCCGTTCAGCGAACAACATTTAGACATGGAGGTCGGAAAATCGTACTTGGTCAAACTGTTTCTTGATGACAAAAGCCGCGTCTTGGCGACCACCAAAATCAACCGCTTCCTTAGCGAAACCTCGGTTTATTTCAAAGTCGGTGAAAAAGTCCATTTAATTATTGCCGAAAGCACCGATTTAGGCGTAAAAGCCATCATCAACAACAGCCACTGGGGGATGCTTTACCATAACGAGCTGTTCCAGACCGTGCAAATCGGCCAACAACTGGAAGGCTACATCAAACAAATCCGCGAAGACTTAAAAATAGACCTAACCCTGTATCCACCCGGTTATAAACTGGTCGGCTCGCTGACCGACACCATTTTGGCCAAATTACAGGCTAACGGCGGTGAACTTCAGCTCAGTGATAAAAGTCCACCGGAAGCTATTTATGCCGCGTTTGGCGTAAGCAAAAAAGTATTTAAGCAAGCTATTGGTGCGTTATACAAAGACCACAAAATTATTTTGGAAAAAACCGCCATTAAATTGGTGCGCTAAATTATCTGAGGTTGGCTATGGGACGATATGATCGGGATTCCGGGCGGTATTCCCGGTTAAAATCTAAAAACGGCAACGGCATACCCTTTTGGGCAGCCGTCATCTTAATGGTCAGCACGGCAGGGGCGGGTTATTTTGCCAGACCTTTCATCGACCACTTGCTGGAACCTTTCAACCCCACCGCCCTGCTGACACCCGAAACCGCCCTACTCCCACCACTGCCCAAGCTAACCAGCCCCGAACCCACACTAACCACCACCGAAATCAAGCCGCCTGAGACCGCACCAGACAGCTTAGAGCCACTGGTAACGCCTCCCGCTCCCATTATCTTGCCCGAACTGGACAGCAGCGATAACGAATTTCGCAAAGCCACCGTCACCGCCGCGCCCGAACTCGCGCCTTGGTTGGCCAGTGACGGCCTCATCAGAAAATTTGTGGTGCTGACCAACGATCTGGCCCAAGGCCAACGCATCAGCAAACACCTAGAATTTCTCAAACTATTCCAAGCGTTCACCGTTAAAACAGAACATGACGGCCTTTTTATCACCCCAGAAAGCCAACAACGCTATAACGCCCTAGCCCTAGCTATTGACCATCTGGATGCCGACTCCCTACTGGGCGTATACCAAACGTTCAACCCCTTGTTTCAGCAAGTGTTCAGCGAATTTAGCTACCCGGATGACTACACGCTAGAAACCCTGTTCAGCAAAGCCGCCACCGAAATTCTCGCCGCTCCGATTATCGAAGGCCCGATACCCGTCATAAAACATTTGCTACACTACCAATTTGCCGACCCGCAACTGGAAGCCATGAATCCGGTACACAAGCAAATGCTACGCATGGGGCCGGAAAACACGCGGATCATCCAGAATAAGGCACGGGGGTTGTTGGATAAGCTACTGAAAATAAAACAAGAAGGACAAGCCACGCAATGATAGCAAACCTATTTAGTTGGGTGGCTTAGACAACAACATTCAGTCAATGGCCTAAAAACCTAGCAGGTTGCAAAAACGCGGCGCGTGAACAGGCAAAAATAGATGGTATAGGAGTTTGTAAATTTCACGTTCCATGACTTGAAACGCAAAAAGAGAGAGGGGGAAAGCGAAAGCTTGAGGCTATCGCACAGCGTCAATGCTAAATATTTATGACGTGCTGGCGAACGTTGTGGAACCGACAAAATGACAACAATGGTATATTGAAGCGGATTTTATAAGGGGATTTTTGATACAACTACTTGATAATATTGGGGTGAACGACGGGGCTCGAACCCGCGACAACAGGAATCACAATCCTGCACTCTACCAACTGAGCTACGCTCACCATAAATGTGGGTGACTATGGAGAAACAACAAATGGCGCGCTTGGCAGGACTCGAACCTGCGACCCCCAGCTTAGAAGGCTGGTGCTCTATCCGGTTGAGCTACAAGCGCAAAAATGGTCGGGGTGGAGGGACTCGAACCCCCGACATTCTGCTCCCAAAGCAGACGCGCTACCAGACTGCGCTACACCCCGACGACCTTCTTTAATGGCTTGCAAAGCTTTTTATAACCACACTTGAAGAGCTGACTATGATAGTCTCGTTCTATGAGACCGTCAAGCTTTTTTTAAATTATTTTATTAGCGAGCTATTTTTTTCTGCCACGTCGCCGCTTTTAGAGGCACTTAAGCATAGCCGTAAGGCAGATGAGCGCATCGGCCTTGCCTTACAGCTTGCCTTTAACCAAAAGGAACACCGCTTCAACCCGCGCATCCGCGCCAGCTAAAATCGCTTCCAATTCGGCGACTTTAGCCGCCGCATAAACATCGTCTTTCAGGCAGCCGGTATTGATATAAACGTTTAACGCCGCGCTTTTTAAGCCGCTGTAGGCGGCCATTGTCGCCACGCCCGCATCGCTGATAACGCCGAGGTTGCCGTGGGTGGCGGCGGCTTCGCTTAGGGTTATCACCTCATGACAGGCACGGGCGCAAGCCAGCGGCACTTCGGTGGCTTCTTTCAAAATGGCCTGTATGGCGACACTACGCGCGTCTTTTTCGGCATCGGTGTCTTTAGGTTGGCTGTAGCTTGCCATCAGGCGGTCAAACACGTCAACATCGGCCTTAATCATGGCGGTCAGTTCGGCGCGTAGGGCTTCCGCTTTTGCCAGTAATTCTTGCATAAGCGGTTCCACTTCGGCGTATTGCGGCTTACCGATGGTCAAATTACAGACCATGCTGATTAATGCCGCCGCTTGTGCGCCCATCAGGGCGGCGACGCTGCCCCCGCCCGGGGTTGGCGATTTGCTGGACAGCTCATCAAGAAATAGCTGGATTGATTTATCTTTTATGTCGGTCATGGGAATAGGTTGGCTAAGTTGCACAAAAATGGCTGTAATTAGGCAGGCGTGTCGCTTTAAGCTTCCCGCCGCCAAGTGGTCGTCCCGTTTGGCACGTCCTCTAAGATAATGCCCTGCGCTTTTAGTTCATCACGGATTTTATCGGCCAGCGCCCAGTTCTTGGCTTTTTTCGCTTCGATACGCGCTTGGATTTGTTGCCCGATAGCTTCATCGGCATCGCCTTGTAAAAAGCTGTCGGCATCGTTTTGTAAGATACCGAGCAAGCCCCCCAAAAACCGCAAGGTGGCCGCCAATTCGGCGGCTTTGGCGGTGTCGGCGGCTTGTTTGGCGATATTCAGCTCCCGCGCCAGATCAAACAGCACCGACAAGGCGACGGGGGTGTTAAAATCATCGTCCATCGCCTGTTCAAAACGGCTGACATACT
>JACXTQ010000392.1 GCA_016919605.1 Methylovulum sp. | reverse complement strand
TATCCGCAACCGCGCCCACAACCTTATCCCTACTACCCCTCTAATAACAGACGCGGCGGCACTATGTCAGGCTTGGCGGGTGGCGTGGTCGGTGGCGTAGTCGGCTACGAACTGGGCGGCGGCGACCCTTTAGCCACTGGCGTTGGTGCGGTGGCTGGAGCCGTATTGGGCAATGAATTTGGTGGCAGATAACCCCTGACACTAGGGAATAAATTTCAACTTGGCAAATACCGGATCATGGTCGGACATTGGCAAACCATTTTTTAAAGGCCGTGTGTCTATCAACCATTGCTCGGCTTCCGCCTGACAGGGGCCGCCGACAAAGATATGGTCGATACGCTTATCAGGATGCAGGGCGGCATCCACTGGTGGGCTATGCGCCAAGGTATAGGCATTAGTCAGTAACGGCGGGATCTCGTTTGCGCCGATAATGTTCTGGTAACGGGCTTCTTGGGCGGTGGTGTTAAAATCGCCGGTGACAATAATCGGCAAGCCCTTGGCAAGACTGGCGATACGGTCGCGGAACAACATCGCGCTGGGGTCTTTGTTCACCCCCGCATTGTCAAAATGGGTATTGATATAGACAAACGTAAAGCCGCTGGCTTTCTCGCGCAACAGCACCCAGTTGACATAACGGATCATCGCCAACCGCTTAAAGCCCAAAGACATCGGCAACTCCGGCGTATTGCCCAACCACATTTGCCCCGCATCCAATGGCTCAAAACGCGCGGTTTTAAACAACAACGCCGAATCCCCGTACTGCAAGCTGCCTAAATGGTAACTGACCAGCGTGTACTGGCCCCTATCCACTATCGCCTGAATATCGGCATCCTCGCCCATTTCCTGCAAACCCATCAAATCAGGGGCAAAGCTGGCGATACGCTCGCGGATTTCCGGCAAACGCACCGACCACGGCAACTCGCCCTTACCTGTACCCTCGCGCTTAAACCGTGCCGCCATCGCCTCAATAAACGCCGACCCGTACATCACGTTATAGCTTAAGACTTGGATAGGGGCGGTGGTGGTGCAGCTTTGCCGCGCAAACGCCTGGGCATCGGGCAAGCTCCGCGCAAAACCGCCCCCCGTATAAGCGGCCAGCAGTTGCCAGCCTTGGAAACGTAAGAAAGCGAACAGGGTAAGTAACAACAAGACTATGGTCAGGGTGATACGTTTAAGCCAAAGCAGCATGGACAATCTCTAAAAGTGAGGCGTTAAGCAGGGGCGTGTATAGTGCCTGATAGGGGAGGTAAAAGACAAATGAAAAACGGCGGGGTTTGGGTGTTGGTAAGGTTTCTGGATGTTCTTGCCAAACTGGATGGGATGAAATTATCTGAAAGCGGACACTGATTGTTATGGGTTAGTGTTGTGTTGAGTGGTTGATGCCGAGCCTTTTGAGGCATTTGGATAAGCGTTATGTTAAATTGATAGATAAAAAGGCTTAGCCTTCAAACAAAACCTTGTTTACGCCACCTATCGAAATGCGATCCCGGATACTGTAAATAAGAGGGCTTGCATGATAAATCGATGCCAAATTCTTCTGCTGCTTGCTTTATAGCATTGCGTTGATTAAACAATTTTGATAATTCCACTGCACGCCTTTTGAATATGTCTGAATCCGTTCCCACAGTTATTGGGGTCGACGTTGCTTTTATAGGTAGTTCGTCTAAATCGCCAACATCTGATAAATACCTTCCTAAATTTCCTTGCAAAGAATAAAGATGTTTTCCTAATGCCCAAAGTGAAGCATCAACAGCTTTTAGTTGTTCATCGGTCAAGATGAATGAGTCGGGATACACTTCAATAAGAACCTGTTTCCACCATATTTGATACCCAATATAATTATCTAAGGTGGCATTTAAATTCTTGTTTGGATCGTTTTTAAAAAATGCATAACTGTTTAAAACCCATCTGTCCAGAATTGGATAGTGCCGACTGTTAAGGCAATGTAGTAAGAACGCTGGAATTACGATAGTTGCCCATAAATTGAATTTTTTATTTAACTCAGTAATCAATTTATTATCAAACGAATTGTGATCTTGAACTTTTTTCGCCCAATTAAAAAAATCGTTTGATTTTAAAACATCAATATGATTTTGATTTAATGTGTTAGGTTTTGGTGAGCTAATGGAATAACGCAGACCTGTAATTTCCATAAGTTCGCTACCTGAGTTGCTCAATCGAACTTTTCCGTCCTTCCATGCCAACATATGTGATAGAGCTACTCCAAGCTCTTCAGGTGAGTTAGCAAGCTTTATCTTTTTAAGCAAATAAAAATAGACATTTGTTGGATATGTCTTATTGTCAAAATCATCAGAAAAATTTTCGAGTAAATCACTAAATATTGTCACAGCATCTCCTATTAACATTCGTTAAGATCATTTATTCTATCATAGTGAGTGAATGATAGTGAATGAATTATATAATTGTTGAATGAGTGCTTATTTGTTTGTGTTTTCTCGATTAGACAAAATGAACAGTTTTGCCGGATGTTGCTAAGGACTAGGCTTATTTTTCAAGGCTTATAACCGTATTAAAGCAGCTTAAAACAGCCAAGCCCATTGGAGTGAGCTTGCGAACCCCTCTAACTTGTTTAGATAATTTGCTGATTTTTACAATCTGCCCCCTTACTTCAACATCCCTTCTAATTCCCTAATCCTTTAAAAGGATTGACAATTTCAAGCGCCAGCCCTTCAAAGTCATTGACATTACGAGTGACTAAAACCAATCCATAATGTAATGCCGTTGCGGCAATCAAACTATCCATAACCGCTAACGTTTTACCTTGCCCTTCCATTGCCGCAGTAATGGCCGCCCACCGCTCTAAAACCGCATCAACCGATAAAATGCGCCCTGAAAAATCCAACTCCAGCGTATTTAGCCAATGTTGTAACTTCAAAGCCCGCTCCGGTTGCACAGGCCTTTTTTTATAAATACCTTTTTTAATCTCAGCAATCGTGATCGCGCTTAACAATAAACTCTCCTGAGCTTGTCCATTAAACCAACCCCGCACCAACGCATCGGGTTGTCGCTTTGTACATTCAGAAATAACGCAAGTATCAAGCAAAAACGTCATAAATCCAATGTCCTGCCAGTGTCCTTGCTACGCTGAAATAAATGGTCAATTTCTTCATCATCCATGTCAAGATTGACACATAACTTATCGAAAGGGGTTTTTTGCTGTTTATGGGTCTGTATATAGTTAAACAATATTGCCTCAACGGCTTCCTGTGCCGATTGGTAATGCCCTGTTTTTATTGCTTGATTAACTAACTCATCATTCAATACTACGGTCGTCATCATAGACTCCTTAATTTCAATATTCAGCCCGTTGGGGTGAGCTTGCGAACCCCAATAGTTTAACACACGGCTCTATACCCTGTTTTGTTGGGGTTCGTAACTTCACCCCAACCACGTAAGGATTCGAGGCAGTGGGTATTAAGTTACCCTAAATCCCAGTTTCTATCAAACCATTACACGGCGTAAACCCAGCCCGCTAAAGATGCTAGAATGTCCGTACTTTTACCTGCTGGCAATCCCACCCTCATGTTCAGACTCAGCCATTATATGCGGGAGCTTATCGCCCCGACACCGTTAAAACCCACCCGCAAACCGGCGGCTCCGGTGGTGATTTGGAATTTGATCCGCCGTTGTAACCTGACGTGCAAGCACTGTTACACCACGTCGGCGGATATTGATTTTCCGGGGGAGTTGACTACGCCAGAGATTTACACGGTGATGGATGACCTTAAGGCGTTTAAGGTGCCGGTGCTGATTTTGTCGGGCGGGGAGCCGTTGCTGCATCCTGATATTTTTGCCATTTCCCGCCGTGCTAAAGATATGGGCTTTTATGTCGCCTTATCCAGCAACGGCACGAAAATATCTAAGGATAATATTGATGAGATTGCCGCGATTGATTATCAATACATTGGGGTCAGTTTGGATGGCATTAAAGGTACGCATGATGCGTTCAGGCGGGTGCAAGGGTCGTTTGACGAGGCTTTGCGCGGGGTGCGCTTATGTTTGGACAAGGGTATTAAGGTGGGTATCCGTTTTACCTTGACTCAGGATAATTATCACGATTTTCCGGCGTTGTTGGCTTTGATGGACGAGCATGACATCGATAAGTTTTATCTCTCGCATTTGAATTACGGCGGGCGCGGCAACCGTAACCGTAAGGATGATGCCCATGTTGACCGTACCCGCACGGCGATGGACTTGATGTTTGAGACTTGTTATGAGTGGTTAAGCGCGGGTAAGGAGCGCGAATTTGTTACGGGTAATAACGATGCCGATGCCGTGTATTTTTTACATTGGGTGCGTCGGCGCTTCCCTGAGCAAGCGGCGCCTATCCAAGCCAAGTTGGAACAATGGGGCGGCAATGCCTCAGGGGTCAATGTTGCCAATATTGATAATTTGGGCAATGTCCACCCTGATACTTTTTGGTGGCATTATGATCTGGGCAATGTTAAAAAACGCCCGTTTTCGGAAATTTGGATGGATGTGTCCGACCCCATCATGGCGGGTCTTAAGCAAGTGCCTAGGCCGTTGCAAGGGCGTTGTGGAGAGTGCCACTATCAGGCGATCTGCAACGGCAACACGCGGGTCAGGGCGATGCAGATGTCCGGCAATGTCTGGGCGGAAGACCCCGGCTGTTATTTGACTGATGAGGAAATCAGCCCCGCAACTTGTTAAAGTACCGTAAGATCACGCCGCTAATGACCAGCGGTACCACCAACGCAGTCGGCTCCCATAAGCCCATGGTCAATAAAACCAGTTGGTTGCCGAACAAGACGGCGATATAAACGAAGGCGGCCCAACGCCGTAACAACCACAAGCCGATAATGCACGCTATGCTAATCAAGGCCGCTGCGCCGAAATACAGCGGATAAAGCACCCCTAGTTGCTTGACTAAAGGCGAGAGCAAAAACAGCATGATTTGGCTGGCGTTAATCAGGCCGATCACGCAAATGGCGGTGATGGCTAGGGGTTTGGCGGGGTTAAAACGGGATTCGCTCACGGGTATTGCTCCAAGTGTTGGTTTTTTTAGCGGGATTCTTGCTGAAAAAAGTCGGGCTGGCAAGTGTAGAATTGAACGGCGGTGCTAGATTGATGGCTGTAGAAGACGGTTATCCTTATTGTTATTAGGGAGTGTTGGTCTTGATAATCAATAGGTTGCTGAAAACTATTTTTGTACAGTGTCGATCGTTCATGGCGGCTGGTTATTGAGGCCGCCATGACCGACAATTTGCACGGTCAACCCTATCTCCTTTATAAAAATGTCCAAGACCTTATGAATGCTCTCCATTTTCCATTGCTTAGCCTCATTATCTTGATTCCTTTGGTCGGAGCTGGGTTGGTTGGGGTGTGTCCTAAGCCTCATTTAGCCAAGACTGTGGCTTTAAGCGCGGCGAGTCTGGCGTTGTTGGCCAGTGTGTGGTTAGTTCATGGCTTCAATCCCGGTGATGGTGGTTTGCAGTTTGTCGAACAACACGCATGGATACCCAGCCTGCATATTGAATACCTGCTGGGGGTCGATGGCATTTCGCTGTTGTTCTTGCCGCTGACGGCGTTGTTGACGCTATTGGCTATCGCTACCTCGTGGAATTCGCCTGCGCATAGCCGTTTGTATTTCATATTGTTGCTGGTGCTGGAATCGGCTACGTTGGGAGTGTTTTCCGCCTTGGACTTGGTGTTGTTTTTTGTGTTTTGGCAGCTGACTTTGCCGCCTTTGTTTTTCCTGATCGGTTTATGGGGCGTGGGGCCGTTACGCCGCACTGCCGCCAGCAAATATTTGCTGGTTAGTTTGTGCGGTGGCTTGCCTTTGTTGTTGGCGTTTATCATCTTGGCGGTCAACCACGCCAGCCAGCTTAACAGCGTTTTATTAACCGATTTGTCGTTCAGCTTTACGGTATTGCTGGAAACGCCGTTGCCTGATAATGTGCAAAGCATCGTCTTTGTGCTGTTGTTAATCGGCTTTGCCGCCAAGGCGCCGTTGGTGCCGTTCCATACCTGGTTGCCGCAAGTGGCGATGGCCAGCCCCGCACCGATCACCGCCTTATTGATTAGCCTTAAGCTCGGCCTGTATGGGTTAGTGCGTTTCGCGATGACCCTGACCCCTGCGGCGGCAGTGGAATACGATTGGGTGCTAGGTATCATCGGGGCGATTACCCTCATTTACGGTGCATTGCTGTCTTTGCAACAAAGCAATCTGCGGCGATTGCTGGCGTTTGCCAGTATCAGCCATGTCGGCTTGGTGCTGATCGGTATCGCCGCCTTAAACATGCAGGGTATCCAAGGTGCGTTGTTACACTTGCTTAATTTTACCTTAGTGGCGGGGGTGCTGATGCTGATGGCGGGATTTCTCCAACAACGCTTGGGCAGCACCGATTTGCAGCAACTCGGCGGCCTTGCCCTCGTCATGCCCAAGTTGACCGGATTTTATTTCCTATTTATGTTAGCGAGCCTGGGTATGCCCGGTGGTAGTGTCTTTCCCGCCGATATATTGTTACTTTTGGGGGCGTTGCAAGCGCATCCCAGTTTAGGCATTACTGCACTGGCAGGGGCGGTGTTAAGCGCCGCTTGTTTGCTGGGTTTTTCGCGGCGGGCGTTTTTGGGTACGGCTGTGGAGCCACGGTTTTACTATCAAGATTTGCGTCCGCGTGAGTTAGGGGTATTGGCGACGGCCTTGCTATTGGTGCTGTGGGGTGGGCTATTGCCTAACAGCTTGTTGGGGATCAACCAACTCGCCGCCGAGGCTTGGCTGACCCGTTTGCTGGATCAGCCTGGGTTGGAAGGTGATGAATTGGCGGATCATACGCTTGGCGGCGTGGCGGGGGTTTAAAAAACGGTTTATTAGCCCTAAAAAGCCAATATCAGCGACAATAGTCTCTTTTTTTAACCTCTCGGAAGTCTTCCATGTCTTTGTCTTTAACCCGCCGCTGGTGGGAGCTATCCATCTTATTGCTGTTAATGTGCCTGACCACGCCGATTTTTTGGCTGACCGATTTAGACCAACAGGCGGCGGCGTTGTTTTATCAAGGCGGGGCGGGGCCAGCGGCTTGGGGATTGGGTGAGTGGTGGCTCTGGCGGGCTTTGTTTGCTTACACGCCTAAACTGCTGGTCGCTGTCGCCGTAGGCGCGTTGTTGGTCGCCCTAGGGGGCACGGTATGGCCGCGCTGGCAAACAGGGCGCCGACCCGCCCTGTATATTTTGCTGGTTATTGTCATAGGGCCGGGTTTGGTGGTCAACTTAGGCTTTAAAGACCATTGGGGGCGGCCTAGACCCTTGCATATCAGCGAATTTGGCGGCCATAACGACTATGTTCCGCCCCTGCAAATAGCCGACACCCCGCATAAGTCCTTCCCCTGCGGGCATTGCTCGATTGGTTATGCCTTGTTTGCCCTGTATTTTCTTTCCCGTAAACGCAAAGGCTTTTATTTTGTCCTGACCCTGCTGGCGGCGGCGCTGATGGCTGTGTCACGGATGGCGGCAGGCGGACATTTTGTTTCGGATATTTTATGGTCGGGGTATCTGGTGTTTCTGGTCGCTTGGTTGTTGTATTACGGCTGGTATGTGCGGGGGGAGGGAGAGGCAAAGCCAACCTGATTTCGTAAGATAGGTTATTGTAATATCCTATTTTTCCAACCCAATATAGCTGTTCTCCATTTTCCCCCTTACCTGCTGCCCCGATATTCACGCGGCGAGCACCCGAATTGCTGTTTAAAGGCGCGGCTAAAATGTGCGGCATCATTAAACCCCCAGCGGAAGGCAATGTCGGACAGTTGTTGGCCTGCGTACAGCGGGTTGAGCAGATTTTTTCGGCAATTCTCTAGCCTGCGTTTCCAGACATAACGCATCAGCGAAGTCCCTTCACTGGCAAACAAACTGTTGATATAACGGGCCGAGAGGCCGGAGCAACGGCTAATAGCCGCCGTGTCGAGCGTATTGTCTTGAAGGTGTTGCTCGACTAAGGCCTTAAGACGGTTAAGTGCTGCCGTCCGGTTGCGGGATAAGTTGTAAGTGGCCGGACGTACCGAAGCAATGGCTAAGGTCAGCAAAT
>JACXTQ010000391.1 GCA_016919605.1 Methylovulum sp. | reverse complement strand
TTGGAAGCCACCAAGCGGGCCAAGCAAAAGGGCCTGTATAAATCGTTTGACACCTATTGGTCAAAACAACTGCCCCAGTTCCCCGACAATCGCTTGGCGAAAAAAGAACGTATTGTCGTGGTTGGCCATGATGCCTATTTTAGCGGAGCGCAAATCAACTTAATGCACATGGCGCGTTGCTTGCGCCGGACATTAGGCTTGGAAGTGTTGATCTTGCTGCTTGAAGGTGGCGAGTTGGTCGCAGAATATGAAAAAATAGGCACGGTCATCGTGTTAGGATCGCAGCCAGGCTGGCAAGACATGGCGCGGGGCTATATCAACCATTACGCGGCGATGGGTACAACCAAGGCCATTTGTAACACGGTCGTCACCGGTGAAGTGGTCGGCATGCTGAAGGATGCCCATTATCGGATCTGTAGCTTAGTGCATGAATTGCCGGCATTGATTGCCGAATACGGCTTGGAGGGGCGGTGCGAATTGATTGCCCAAAAGGCCGATAATTTGGTTTTTGCCTCATCAGTGGTGGGAGATGCCTTCTGCGAACGTTATAATGTCTCCAGTGACCGAGTCTTGTTGGCCCCGCAGGGCATTTCTTTTAACCCGTATATCAACCAACAAAATGAGCATCGGGATAGCGTTAGAGGGGTGCTGAACCTGAGCGCCGACACCAAAATCGTCATGAGTTGCGGTTATGGCGACACGCGCAAAGGTATCGACTTGTTTGTACAGATGGCCGCCATAGTGCGCAGCAGCTTGCCTGGGCAAAACATTGCCTTTATCTGGGTGGGCAGGCTGCAAGACCAGCTGGCCACTTATATTTACAATGATGTCAAGCGCTTGGGCTTGGACAACGCTTTCCATGTGACCGGCAAAGTTGATGACACCGCCCATTATTACATCGCCTCGGAAGTGTTTGCGCTGACTTCGCGCGAAGACCCATTCCCCAGCGTAGTGATGGAAGCCTTTGACGGTAAATTGCCAGTCGTGGCCTTTAATGGCGGTGGTGGTTATGTTGACATTGTCGGCCCGCAGTCAGGTGCCTTAGTGCCTTATCTGGATGTGCAAAAATTTGCCGAAGCGGTGATTGATTTACTGAGCGATGATGGCAAACGCCACGCTATAGGCGAGCGTAACCATCAGTTTTGCCGAAGCAAATTTGGCTACGAGCCTTATATGCGCAAATTGTTGACCTTGCTCAGTGGCAAAGCTCCGGCGACCTTGTCACGAGACCCCGAATTGCCGCGTTTAAAAGTGAGCGTGATTGTGCCCAATTACAATTATGCCCATTATCTTGAACTGCGCCTTAGGACTATCCTTGACCAATCCTTGCCGCCTGATGAACTGATTATTTTGGATGACGCGTCCACGGATGATAGCATTGGCATGATTGAAGCGATGATGGCCACCACGGCGATTCCCTATAAAATAATCCGTAACGAGTATAATTCCGGCAATGTCTTCCACCAGTGGGAATTGGGGATGCAAGCGGCCAGCGGCGATTTGATTTGGATTGCCGAAGCCGATGATTATTGCGAACCTAGCTTGCTGGAAAAATTAGCGGCATACTTTGACGATGATAGCGTGGTGATGGCTTATGCCGACTCCATTATGGTGGACGAGCAGGGCAAGAGCGAAGGCTATCCGTATAAAAACTACTATGGCACCCGCCAACCCGGGTTATGGCATGAATCGTTTTGTATGGAAGGCCCTGAGTTGTTGAAAAAATGCCTGTTGACAGAAAACGTTGTGCCTAATGCCAGTGCGGTTTTGTTTAGGAAAAGCGCTATCCCTAGCGATTTGCCCACCTTAAAAAAATATCGCTTTTCAGGCGACTGGTGGTTTTGGATAGGTATTGCCGAACAAGGCAAGGTGGTTTACTTGGCCAATCCGCTTAACTACCATCGCCGCCATGTGTCCAGCGTTATGGGCGATGTGTTAAAGCAAGGCGAAAAATTGTTGCCGGAAACGATAGCCTTTTACCAAAGGCTGATTACGCAGAAAAAGCACCTGATCGATCAGGGGACGGCATTGCAAATGTATGCGTGGCTGGAAACGCTTTATAATTACTTCCCCGAATTGGTTGAGGCCTCGGAGAAACTGGAATTGCATCCTAGCTTAGGCGTATTGTTCTCCAGTTTAAAAACCGAGCTGTTGGCCATTGAAGTGATCGCCCCTTAAATACAGGAGCTTAGGCAGGGGCCTGGCGTAGCACGCCCCTGCCTGTCGCTGCTAAATAAACGTTGTCGTCCACTACCTGCCAAACCGGTAGGCACGCCCCTAACAGGGTGCAACGTTTTTGACGTAAAAAATTTTAAAACGGATGGGCTATCAGCCGCCGCAACCGTTATTTTGCAGCCTTTAATTGGCGCTAGCTGAGAGAGGGCCGCCCAGTTGTCGCGCAAGGCAAGGACGGAAACGGGTCGAACTAGTGCGTAAAAGTATTTCTACGCTTAAAAAGTTATTCAGGTAGGCTATACTGCTAATGGTTATACATTTCGTTATTTTTCCTAGTCTCTTTTTAAAAGTAGGTAGGGCGAAGCCGCAATCATTGTCCAAGTTGAGCGGGTCGCTCGGCTTTTTGAAAATAACTGTTTAATAAGTAATAGGTTAATTGCACCTATTGTGTTTTTGAATAAGCTGTGTCCAGTGTGTTCGAAATCGCCCGTTTTTATCTTTCATCCATTAATAAACCAACTAAAGCATCGTAATATGACAAAATCTATTTTAATTTGGGGCGCTCCTGCTAAAGTTAACGCGGCATTGCCGGTTAGCGAGAGCTTTGAACAAAGCGGCAAAAATTTCGGTAATTTGCTGATTGGCAACGGGGTGCATTCGTTTTTAGCAGATAACGACATTGTTTACCGCAATGAGTTACAAACCCCACAAGAAGCCAATGAGCGTTGTAGCCATGTAGTTATCCCGGCGGCAAATTTTTTGTGGAAAGATTTTGATTTTGGTTTCATGGCGGATTTTTTGGAACAAACCGATCTGCCTGTCACCATTATTGGTGTCGGCGCCCAAACCCATGACCGCTCAATTTCCAGCTCAATCCACCCTAGAACCTTGCGTTTAATGCAGTTAGTCGCCGAACGCTCGGTGTCTATTGGTGTCCGTGGCTATTATACGGCTGAAGTGTTGGCCGCCAATGGTATCCATAATGTCAAGGTTATCGGTTGCCCTTCGCTGTATACCAAAGGCTCCCCGACCATAAAAATCGATACGTCACGGTTGGGTTCGGTAGAAACGTTATCGGTAAACTTTTCAAGACGAGTTTTCCGTCATGCGTTTAATCCTGAAAAAATGCAAAAATTGGAAAACGTCCTGTTAAAGTTCGCCCTAGAGCACAACAACAGCACGTTTGTCGCCCAAGATGAGATCGAAGAGCTGGCCCTGCACGCTGGCGAAACGGTTAACACCTCGTTTATGAGCGGTTATTTTAATCAATCCGATAGCGAGCAAGTGGTGAAGTTTTTCAAAGAAAACACCCGCTATTTCTGTGATGAGCCTGCTTGGTCAACCTATATTAAAACGCAGGATATTAGTATCGGCACACGGTTTCATGGCAATTTAATCGCTTTAATCAACGGCATCCCGGCGTTGACTATTGTCCATGATTCAAGGACGATGGAAATGTGCACCTTAATGGGCATCCCGATCATTCATTTAAGCCAAGTTGATATTGATAATTTCACCCAAGCCACGCTTCAAGACTTGGTGTCGTCTTGTTCTTTCGAGAAATTTGAAAATAGTTATCAAGCCCTTTATAAGCGCTTTGTTGGTTTCTTGAACGAAAATAGCTTAAACCATAACTTACCTAGTTAAGTTTGGGCTGTTTGTAAGCGGAAGTTAAGTGCTGGTGGTGTAACTGCGCCGGTGGTGAGGGTGCTGTTAGGGCATAAATCACTGCCATTAAGTTAAGGTATTTGTCTTTATAATCAATATATTGTATGGGTAAACCCGACCTACGATAATCGTATCTTATTGATAATAAAAATGAACCCAACCTTCGCTAACTGCCTGTCTGGTGTATGGCTTTTGGGTGTGCGTCACTGCCTGCTCTTGGCGGGCGCTGATAAGACACCTTGACAGGATTAACGATCACCTGACCGTCTGGATAACTTCAGAGGCGAGGGTATCGGATTGTGCAAAAACTATAATTTTTAACGCAGATATTTTTAGTAAAGCATACTCGCACTATGCTATTGGATTTTTAAATAGGAGCTATATTGAAATGAAACTCAGTGTCAAACAATTACGCGATAACATTGGATTGCTATTAGCAGGGGCATGGCTCGATAGCCCTAGCGATAATGCGGACGTTTTAGAAACCTTAACGTTATCAGGCTGGATTGCCGGAAAAACACAGGCTGTTCAAGCTGTTGTCGTGTCCGGTGCTGCGGTTATTGAAATACCTGTTGCGCTGCACAGGCCGGATGTTTTGGCAAAATTGGGCGATACCGGCATTTATCCGAGCATTGAGGGTGTTGATAGATGTGGGTTTTATCAGAAAATTGCTATCGATGGCGTTGCCGCTAACGCAAGCTATGACATTAAGGCGTTGTTTACCGATGGCACTGAAGTCCTGATTGCGGTAATAGACGTTTTAGAAGATAACGTGGAAACTGCGGTGGAAGCGGAAGCAACTGCGATTGAACCAGAGGAAGTCGCTGTTGAAGTGAAGAAAATCGCACCGACAGTCGCGGCCACTCCAGTCAGCCCAGCAAAACCTAAAACTGTTGCCCGCCCTGCTAAAAATAAGAAAAAGCGTCGCCGTTAAATGGCCCGTTAGGGTAGGAAAAAATCAAGCCATGCTTTAAAGCCTAGGTGATGTTCAGGTTGTGCCTGTAGTGCCAATCTATTGTAATCATAGCTATGTTATGAGCTTATTGCCGTAAGGTGCATCACTTTAGTGGAAAATGGCTATCGTCACCTATGAATGCGTAGCCTAGTCCTTCTAATCATAACCAATAGGAAAGCTAATGAAACTCGTTTATTCTGCATCAGAAGCACTGGATATGGTCATGCGAAATGAAGCAAGGGCATGGTGTGGGGAACAGCCCGCCCGTGCCGAGGCACGCTTTAAGCAGTCCGATTTTTTGAAAATTTACCATAAACCGAAATTTCGGTTTGATATGGATACGCCTATTTTTACCATTGGTTCTTGTTTCGCCAGGGAAGTTGAGGCGACACTGATAAAGCTAAATGTACCTTTGGTTACTAAAGATTATGGCGTTGGGCCTGAGTTCTTTGATAGTTGGAATGAGGAGAACGGTTGGGGCGGCGGTGTTCCGCGTGGCCAATTAAGCCGGGGTGCATTGAATAAATATTGTGTGCATTCTATGACCCATGAGCTTCGTAGGGTCTTGCTTGATGAAAAATACCCTAACGAAGGTATGTTTGAGATAACGGCGGGACAATGGTTTGATCCGCACTCAAGTGGTCTGCGAAATTTGCCGCTAGAACAGGCATTAAAAAATCGTCAGAGCATAGCGGATGCAATGGCCCAAATCCGCAATGCCTCTGTCGTTTTTATGACCTTGGGGTTAACGGAAAGCTGGATTGATACCGAGACAGGCTTGGCAATGAACCGCCATCCAGGCGGACCTGCCTTGCGAAAATACGGTACCCGATTTCAATTTGTCGATTATGATTTTGTTTCTGTGGTAGAAGAATTGGGTGAGTTATTCCATCTTATTAGGGAAACATGCAATGCTCAGATGCGGTTTGTTGTGACGGTATCCCCTGTTCCGTTGGGGGCGACTTTTCGTGACAGTGATGTTATTGTTGCAAATTCCGCCTCTAAAAGTGTGTTACGTGCAGCAGCGGAAGAAGTGCGCCGCTTGTATGATTTTGTCGATTATTTCCCTAGCTATGAAATGGTTGTCAATTCCCCGCGTGGACTGGCTTGGGAGAGTGACCAATTGCACGTGTCGCCTGCTATGGTCGGACATATCATGGACACATTCAGTAAAGCCTATTTTGCTGAAAGTTAACTGATGCTTAATAGAAAAGATGCCAACCTATTTTGGTGAAAACCGCTGTTAAATAGACATGCTAGGGTTCAGGTCATAAGGTGCATTAAAAACCTTAATAGCTCATAATCTTAAGCTTACATGGAAAGAATCTCGCCTCCCTATGACAGAAAAGCCGCTATTGTTTGCCGATTTGCCTGCCTTATTCGAAGTCGCCGAAACCTGTGCAAACTGGTCGGCGGTTTTAATGAAACTGGAGACGCTTGCTAAGACGGGTAAGCTTAATCCGTTGCCGGATTGGTTGGCTGTAGAAATACTGTGGATGGCTGTGCAATTTGAGCAAATGCTTTTGCAGCCTAAGCAGCCGGTAAAAAAGAAAGAAGCCAAAAAAAAATTGACCGCGTTAAAAAAGTTGGCGTGTTGGCAGCAGGTTGTGCATTTTGATAAGCAATTTCCTTTAGTGGATGGCGATTATTTGGCTAGCCAAGGTGTTAGTGCTAAGCCTAAGACGTTAAGCCAATTTTTGGCGTTGGCCGACAGTAAGGCGGTGTCACCGCATCGGCTGTTTAATTTGAGCCGTTATTGTAGTTTGCATCGGCTCGATAAGGCGTTGCAGCACCCTGTAGTCCATTTTTTCCGGCATTCTAGCGGTTATCAGTCAGGGGCCTCGGCCACCGTGCCTTATTTTGATGTCGAGTGGTATCGCCAGACGTATTTGCAAGGGCAGGCCTATCGGCATCCGTTGCTGCATTATTTGCAGAACTTTCAAAAGCTTAAATTCCAGCCTGCACCACATTTTTATAGCGATTATGTGCGGCAAACCCAAAAGTTGGCCGCCGATGTCGAGCCTTTAAGTTTTTATTTGCAGGCGTTAGCAGAACAAGGTTTGGATTTTTGCCTGAATGGTTTTTCGCCGTGCCCTTATTTTGATAGGGCGTTTTATTTGGCGCAGTATCCCGATATTAAGGTGTCTGCCGAAAACGGTAAGTTAGAGCCGTTCCAGCATTTTTCTACGTGGGGTTTAACAGAGGACAGGTGCGCCGATCCTTGGTTTACACCTGATATGTTTAGGCCTGCGCTGTTGCCGGATTTTTTGGGCAAAAAAAGGCAGGCGGTGCTGGTGTTGGGGATGCACCGCAGCGGCACGTCGGCGCTCACTAGGGTCATCAATTTATTGGGTATGGCTTTGCCGGCACATTTAGTAGACCCGGATGCTGGCAACGAAACCGGTTATTGGGAGTCTTTTGAGCTGGCGGCCATGTATCATGACCGTATCTTGGCGGAATTTGGTTCGCGCTGGGATGATCCTTTGCCTATAGCCGCACGGCATCGGCATTCGGACGCTTGGTTCCGGTATCGGTTGGTCTTGGCGTATTTTATCGTCAGGGAGTTTGCGCAAGTCGAGGGTTTTGTCTTAAAAGACCCGCGTATGTGTAAGTTGGTGCCTTTATGGTTGGAAGCGCTGCATGATCTTAATATAGAGGTTAAGGTGGTTTTGCCGGTGAGGAATCCTTTGGAAATCGCGGGTTCTTTAGCGGCGCGGGATGGTTTTTCGCCGGAAAAGGTTTTTTTGTTGTGGTTGCACTATGTGTTGGATGCCGAGCGCGATACGCGTGGCTTAATGCGTTGTATTGTCAGTTATAGCGATTTGTTGACCCAGCCCGAGCAGGTTGTTGCCGCTATGGCTAACCGTTGCCAGATGGAGTGGCCTAACGATAACCAAGAAACGCTTGATGATATTCGGAATTTCATCAATCCTAACCAGTACCGTCAGCGGCTTAATGAAGATTGGCTAACCGATGGCAGTGTGTCCGCGTGGGTGGTTCAGGTTTATCAAGCACTTAAGGGATGGTCGCAGGGTGTTGCCGCCGATGAGGGAGCCGATAGGAGGGTGCTAGATGGTGTTGGGAAAGAAATCGCTTTGGCGAACGCTTTGCATGGCCAGATCATTGCCGATCAGCAGCGTGATCTGCAAGCGTTGTTTATGTTGTACCAACAGAAGAAAGTGCAAATCCAGCAATTGTTTGAACAAAATGCCGATATGGAAGTCCTTGTAAAACAAAACGGCTTGAAATAGCGTATTTGTTCGGCTACAAGCTTACGGCTATCGGGTATAATTAACTTTTAAGATGATGTCCCGTTTCGTTTGCCGCCTTAACATCCTGTGCCTATCCTAATGACCCTAGAACAATTCACTGATTATGCCCGCCAAGGCTATAACCGTATTCCGGTTTGTAAAAAGATACTTGCCGATTTGGATACGCCCTTAAGCGCTTACCTTAAATTGGCCGATGGTGCTTTTTCTTATCTTTTTGAATCCGTACAGGGTGGTGAGCAGTGGGGGCGTTATTCGATTTTGGGTTTGCCTTGCCAAACTATCGTCAAGGTTACGGGTAATGACATCCGTCTGGAAAAAAACGGCGAGCTGTTGGAAGCTGTCACCGACAGTAATCCGCTCATGTGGATTGAGCAGTTTAAAGCCCGTTATAACGTGCCTGATGTCGCGGGCTTGCCGCGTTTTAGCGGTGGCTTGGTCGGTTATTTTGGCTATGAAACGATTGCTTATATCGAGCCGCGTGCGTGTCCTAGCGCCAAGCCCGATGCTTTGGGTTGCCCGGATATTCTGCTGATGGTGTCGGAAGAGGTGCTGGTGTTTGATAATCTCTCCGGCAAAATGCTGTTGTTGACCCATGCTGACCCCGCCGAGCCGGATGCCTATGTCCAAGCGCTCGCCCGTCTGGACGCGCTAGCGGTCAAATTGCGGACGGTGCAGGTTAAAACCGATGTCGGCCATCAGCCGAAAGTGGTCGATGAGGCGGATTTTATCTCCGGTTTTACCCAACAAGGTTATGAAGAGGCGGTGCGTAAGGCTAAGGAGTACATCACCGATGGCGACATTATGCAGGTTGTCCTCTCGCAGCGCATGTCCATCCCTTATACTGCCGCCCCGTTGACGCTGTACCGCGCCTTGCGTTGCCTGAATCCTTCGCCGTATATGTTCTATCTGAATTTGGGCGATTTTCATGTGGTCGGTTCTTCGCCAGAAATTTTGGTTAGGTTGGAGGATAACACCGTGACCGTGCGTCCGATAGCCGGTACTCGCCGCCGTGGCCTGACCGCCGAGCAGGATATTGCGTTGGAAAAAGAGCTGTTGGCTGACCCGAAAGAGCTGGCCGAGCATCTGATGTTGATAGATTTAGGCCGCAACGATACCGGGCGAGTCGCGGAGATTGGCAGCGTCCAATTGACCGATAAGATGATTGTCGAGCGTTATTCGCATGTCATGCACATCGTTTCCAATGTTACCGGAACCCTAAAGGCTGGGCATACTGCCTTTGATGTCCTATCGGCGACATTCCCCGCAGGTACGGTCAGCGGTGCACCCAAAATCCGCGCAATGGAAATTATCAACGAGCTGGAGCCGGTAAAACGCGGCGTTTATTCTGGCGCGGTCGGTTATGTTTCTTGGTCGGGCAATTTAGACACGGCGATTGCCATCCGCACCGCCGTCATTAAAGATAACAGGTTATATATACAAGCTGGGGCCGGTATCGTTTACGATTCGGTGCCGACTAGCGAATGGGAAGAGACCATGAATAAAGGGCGGGCGATTTTCCGCGCCGTGGCAATGGCGGAAGCCGGTTTGGCAGGGGAGAGTGTATGAGCGCCATTAAGCTGGTGATGGTCGATAATTATGACTCTTTCACTTACAATTTAGTACAGTATTTTGGTGAACTGGGCGCTGATGTCACCGTCGTGCGTAACGACCAAGTGACTGTTGACGACATCCGCCGCTTGTCGCCTGATAAAATCGTCATTTCCCCTGGGCCGTGTTCCCCGAAAGAGGCGGGGGTGTCGGTGGCGACGATTACGCAATTGGCGGGTGAAATCCCCATTTTAGGGGTGTGTTTAGGCCATCAAAGCATAGGTTATGCGTTCGGTGGGCAGATCGTCCACGCCAACAGCATTATGCACGGCAAAACCTCGTTGGTTTTCCATCATAACAGCGGTGTGTTCCAAGGCATTAATAACCCGTTCACTGCCACCCGCTACCATTCTTTAGTCATCGCGCCCGCTAGTTTGCCGGAGTGTTTAGAAGTCACCGCGTGGACGCAAGATGCTGCGGGCAATCGGGATGAAATTATGGGTGTACGCCACAAAACCTTGGATATTGAAGGAGTCCAATTCCATCCTGAATCAATTTTGACTGAATACGGGCATGAATTGCTGAATAACTTTTTGCAGCGTTAAGATCCATCCCCACTAAACTTGCCGGCTCAACCCGTTTGGGCCGGTTCCATAAGTGCCTTGTCGGCCTGTATATCGCTTCTTAGGAAGTCTTGTGCCATTCGATCAGAACCTTCCTGATGCACAATCTTAATCCTAAGCCCCCCTATATGCCTGGCTATCATGTCAAGTTTGAGATCGTTACGGTCGGTGGTTTTAACTACCAAATCCGTTCATTACTAAACCTCCAACAATATTCCGACCCGCACAGTGAAGCCGAATCGGCGGGCATATCCTCCGCTAGTTGGTCGCTGTTTGGGCATTTATGGCCATCGGCGCGGATTCTCGCCCAAGCCATGCACACTTTTGATTTGACCGGAAAACGCATCCTTGAGATTGGCGCAGGTCTAGCCTTGGCAAGTTTAGTTGTCCATAGGCGGGCAGGAGATATGACAGTCAGTGATTGGCATCCTTTAAGCCAAAGCTTTTTAAAGGAAAACCTGCGTTTAAACAACTTGGCGCCGATGAAATACCAAATCGGCAACTGGGCGGGACAGAACCCCACTCTGGGCCAATTTGACCTTATCATCGGCAGCGATGTCCTGTACGAACGCCAGCAACCGGGCCAGCTCGCCGCCTTTATCCACCGCCACTGCGCCCCCGCCGCCGAAATTATCATCGTTGACCCTGACCGAGGCAACCGCGTGGGTTTTTGTCGGGCTATGGCCACTTTAGGCTACGGTTTCACCAGTAAAGCCGCCGACCGCTTTATCGAAAACGGCGACCCCTACAAAGGCCGCTTGTTGACCTTTGCGCAATGCTTGGCGTAAACGGTGATGGGTGAGTTTTTGGGCAATCTGCACTATACTGCTTGTGTTTAAGCGGTAAAATGAGCTTACCCATTGCACACCTTAGAGAGATTAAGCCCCCTTATGATATACCCCGTCGATAACTTAGATGATGCTTACAATGCCTGTAATCCTGATAAGCCTTTAGAGGCCGATGATGAGCGTTATATTGATTTGGCTGAGGTACGCAATGGTGAAGCCATTAGTCTCTTAACCAAGCACATTACGCGCACTAAGCAATCGGAAGGCTTCCATAAGCAATTATTTACCGGTCATATCGGTAGCGGCAAATCTACCGAATTAAAACGCTTGCAAAAACAGCTGCAAGATAGGCAGTATTTTGTCGTATTTTTTGATGTGCAACAAAGCTTGGATTTAGGTGAGATAAATTATAAGGATGTATTGCTTAATATTGCCCAAGCCGTCACCGAAGCCTTAGATAATAGTGGCATCACGCTGAATGAGACGCTTTTTAAAGACATTGAAGCGTGGTTTACCGATAAAATTGTCAGCGAAATTTACGAAAAAAATGTTAACACCAAGGCCGAAGCGGTAGGTGAAGCCAAAGTGGGCTTTCCATTTATGGCCAGTTTATTGGCGAAATTAACCGGAGAAATTCGTAGTGGCAGCACATATCGTACGGCGGATTCAACTCCGAAGTGCAATCCTAGTTATCATGCGGCTTTTAGCAACGTATCAGCAAAAAAGACCGCATGGGGTGTTTTATAATTGAGCGTTTTTCGGGGGCGATGATTGAGTTTTTCCATGACCACTTCAATGTCCTTATCCGTTATGTTTTCGAAACTGCTACCTTTGGTAAAGTACTGCCTGATCAGGCCATTGGTGTTTTCGTTCAGGCCGCGTTCCCATGAACTGTAAGGGTGTGCAAAGTAGACATCCGCATCCAGTGCCGCCTTGATCTTTTCATGCCCGGCAAACTCCTTGCCGTTATCGGCGGTGATGGTTATCGTCTTGTCCAAATAAGGCCGTAACAGGGTTATGGTGGCTTCCGTCACCACATCGGCATGTTTGCTCGCCACCTTTTTGATTAAGGTGAACTTGGACACCCTATCAACTATCGTCACTAATGCGCCCTGATGGTTTTTACCGATAACGGTGTCAATCTCCCAGTCACCCAGGCGGGTTTTTTCACTGACTATGCAAGGCCGGTCATCAATACTGACACGGTTCCTGATCTGCCCCCGCTTGTCCTTAGACCCGTATTGCCTGCGTTTCTTGCCACTGTGCCGAAGATGCTTGTAGAGCGAGCCACCCTCCAGCTTGTCCGTCCAGATATGCTGATAAATCCGCTCATGGCTGACCGCTGCGCCTTGCTCCCGTTTTAACCAGCCGACACCTGCCCGGGGCTCCAGTCGTCCTTGATCTTGGCCTCAATCAAACCAATGGCCGCCATTGTCATTTTCAACGGCTTCGCCGCCAGCCGCCTTCGGGTTTCGGCTTTGGACT
>JACXTQ010000390.1 GCA_016919605.1 Methylovulum sp. | reverse complement strand
GTATTTTGGATAGCTTTGGCCGCCGCTTGGTTACAGGAGGCGGCGAGCCTGGCGATACTGAGCATGGCTTCGGAGGCGGCGCTAAGTTCACTGGCGGCTTGCTCGACTTCGTGCTTTTCATCGGCGGCGACATCGATGACTAAAGCCGATTGGCCTTGCACTTGCAAGGAAACTTGGGCAACCTCATCGGCGATTTGCACCACGCGCCGCAAGACTTTACCGGTTTCATAGGACAGCAAGTTTAAGGCATCGGCCAAAGGGCCGGTCACGTCTTCCGACACCACCGCCTTGACTGTCAAATCTTTTTGCGCAAGTTGCGCCACCGACATCAGTAGTTCCACAATGGAATTATTGAGCAATTCATTTTCATGTTCAATGCTCAATCTGGCCGCCTCGCGCTGGTCCACCATCCTATCGAACTGGCTACCCAATACGCCGATTTCATCTAGGGTTTGTAAATTGGCGCGGACTGTGTTGTCACCAGCCGCCAGTTTTTGCATAACACTGACCAGAAAATCAATAGGCTTGGTGATTGAACTGATGATAAAAGTTGCGACTAAGGCGCAAACAACGATCAAGCTGATGATAATGGTTGAGATGATGAGCGATTGTTGGCTGGCATCCTTGATT
This sequence comes from Methylovulum sp., assembly GCA_016919605.1. Lineage (GTDB taxonomy): Bacteria > Pseudomonadota > Gammaproteobacteria > Methylococcales > Methylomonadaceae > Methylovulum. Next base: position 3,729 of record JACXTQ010000390.1, on the reverse strand, counting down.
TGGCGTTCAAACATGGCATCCAGTTCGCTGATGCCGGTGTCGATTACCTTAAACATCTCATCAATGGCTTGGGTGTATTGTTTGTAATATTCTGTAGATGAATAGCTAGGGGTCGGTTTGCTGATAATTTCCGTTTCGGATAGGGCGATAGCTTTGCCAACCAAGTCGGCGGCTGTGCTAAGTTGTGCCATCAGAGGTTTTTCAAGCCGACCTTTATATTTTAAGACTTTATTAAAGTCGCGGGTTGCACCGTACAAATTGGCGTTGGCAATGCTGGTCATCAGGCTTAAACGCCCGCGATCCTGCAAGGTCAGCACTGCCGGTATAGTGGTGGCCTCTTTTCCTGCCGCCGCTTTGGCCGCTTTGGCCAGTAAGCTAGTGCCCCAGCCTCTGGCTTGACCTAAGTATTCGGTCAATACGGGGCTGTCCACTAGGGTGGCCCGCATTAAAAAATATGATTCCGCGTAAGGGTCTAAGGACAAACCGGAGTGGTCAACCACCAAATCCAAAACCTCTAAAACTTTAGCGATGAGCTGGGTATGGGCATTAAAATTTTCCGGTGGCGTTACGTCATGGCCACTGATTTTTTGGGCGATCTCCGGCCAATCCTTTTTGATGGTGTCCCATTCCTTATGCAGCTCGGTGTCTTTTATGGTTTTGCTTAAATCATCAAATGCCGTAATCTGGGTATCAACCAAGGCTTTGCTGGCTTGTTCTTCGTCCGCCATTGCGCTGTTACCGCTCAGTAATCCGGTCGAGGAACCACGGTGTCTGGGTAGGGCCTGTAAGAGCATGATTAAGGCTTTGGCCTGATGTAGGCCGTCTTGCTCATGCTTGGTCACATTGATTTTTTGTTGCTGGTTGTTAATGTACGAATAAAAAGCCACGCCGACCAGGGCAAAGGCCAGCACCGCGAGGATGGCGAATTTTTGCCGCAATGAGATACGGCTGAACAGGTTCATATTTTTTGGGGCCATAATGTATTGACTCGTCAATTAGTGTTAGGGCAATGTCCGGCTAGCCTTTGAAAAGCGGACAAAAACGGGATTTTTTGGGGGAGCGGAAAAAATGCCCCTAAGCAGTTGCGGCGGCATCAAGGAGGCGTTGCATGTCTGCCAGCAAGTCGTCTTCGCGTACAGGTTTGACCAAGTACAAATCGACCCCGGCCTCTTCGGCCAAATTGCGGTGCATTTGCGTGGTTCTTGAAGTGATCATCACCACGGGCACGGTTTTGAGGCTATCGTTGATGCAGATATGTGCGGTCAGCTCCAGGCCGTTCATGCGCGGCATTTCCAAGTCGGTGAGGACAATATCGGGGGTGAACGCGTCCAACTGTTCGGCGGCCTCTATGCCATCGCGTGCTGTTATCACTTGGAAGCCGGCATCGTGCAACAACTGCTCAAGGGCGCGGCGTTGGCTGAGCGAGTCGTCCACGACCAATACACTGGGTAATGTGGAGGCTTGGGGCAACAGCTCGGTGTGGTCAAAATAGGTCGCGTAGGCATCTGTACCGTCAGCCATCAGCAACAGGTCGGGGAGATCTAAAACGGGAGCCACCATCCCGTCGCCCAAAATGGTCGCGCCGATAAATCCGGGGATTTTTTTGATATAAAAACCAAAATCTTTAATCACGATGTCCAAGCCATGAGTGACCGTATCCAACATGACGGCGGTGGTCTGTTGGCTGTTTTGCACCAGCAAAGCCGACCGATAGGGCTGTCCGGGCTTATGGTGTTCAGGGAGGTTCAGCAACCGGCTTAACGTGATGGCCGGATAACTGCCACCGTCTATGTGCAACTGTTGCCCGCCATCGGCTTCGACCAACTCGCCATCCCCTGCAAACAGGATTTGCCGGATACCCTTATTGGCCAGGGCCACCCGATAAGGCCCCAGTTGCGCCAACAAGGCATGGGAGCGGCTGAGCGGCAAGGGGATTTTCATTTCCACCGTCAAGCCTTGCCCCGGCACAGAATGCAGCACCAGTGTGCCGCCTTGTGCCTGCACTTGATAATTGACGACATCCATGCCCACACCGCGCCCTGAGGTTTGTGTGGCCTCGGTGCGGGTAGAAAAATTGGGGCGCAGGATGACTTGCTTCAAATCGTCTTCGCTGGCGGCTTGTCCGGGGGCGATCACACCGCGCTGTTCGGCCATGGCGCGGATGGCGGCAAAATCCAAGCCGCGCCCGTCATCACGGACGCGCACCAGGATATGGTTGCCGTCCCGCTCAAAATCAACGATGATTTTGCCTTGTGCAGGTTTGTCTAAGGCCAAGCGTTCGGGCCCGCTTTCAATGCCGTGGTCAACGGCGTTGCGTAACAGGTGCATGATGGGGTCGATCATGGCGTTGGGCGTGTCGCCATGCACCATCATCTGGTCGCCGGTAAATTCCAAATCGCATTCCTTGCCGGTCAGGCGGCAAGTTTGCCGCAAGCTCCTTTGCAGACGCTGGAAGATTGAATTGATGGGCACTAGCCGGGTGGCCATGACCGTCTCTTGGGTTTCGGTCGCCAAACGTTGCTGATCTTCCAATAGCCTGCCCATTTCCTCCAGTTCCTTACCGGTGTCCCTGCTCAATTCCCTGGCATCGAACGCGGCCTCAACCATCCGGCGGCTGGCGGTGTGCAGTTCATTGTATTGGTCCATTTCCAAAGCGTCATGTTGGGCTTCCGAGGCCGCAGTCGGGTTGCCCGACAAATCCTTCAAATCGACCAATTGTTCCAGTTCGTCAGCCAAGCGCCGTAATAGGTCGAACTGCTCCTGCATTGTTTGCAAGTGGCCTTTCATACGGCGCAGACGTTCGTTGGCTTGGGTATTGATGATAATGTTTTCGCCCGCTTGCCGGAACAGGTGCTCCAACTGTTCCGCCTCAATCCTGACCATCGCCGCTTGGGCTTTTTCTGAGGGTTCTGCTTCGGCTTGAGTAATAGCGATGTCGGTATGGGTGGGGATAGCAGAGGTATTGGTCATTGGCATAGTGGCCGCGCTAGCGACCGCCTCTATGCCTTCGCTATCAATCCGGTTTGCCCAATCCAAAATGCCTTGCAAAACCTCCATAGCCTCATCAGGCGGCGGTGCCATTTCGGCCAGCGATTCGCTCATGGCCTCCAAGCAGTCGGCGGCGGCAATCAGGCTATCCAATAAGCCGGATGTCGGCAATTGTTGCTGTTGGGCGCAGGCCACCAGTACATCTTCAAGATAATGGGTGAGTTGGGCAATGCCTTTAATGCCCACCGTGTTGGCCGCCCCTTTGAGATTATGGGCAATCCGTTGGGCGGCATCCAGATCCGCCAAGCTACCACCGACCCGTAAAGATTGGATGGCTGTGGAAAATGCTTGGGTTTGGATGGGCAATTCTTGTAGAAGGATGTCGAGCAATTCTTGATTGACATCCTCAGGCAAGGCCAATGTTATGTCATTGACCGTGGCTATTTGTTTACGGGCGTTGGTTTCCCTCTCATTGTTGCCGTCGCCGGAAGATTGGAGCCGTACCATGATGTCTGCGGCGGCTTCCATCTCGATAGGCAAAAGCCAAACAGCATCACCCAGTTGCGGGAGCATTGCCATGCCCGCGCCCGTTTCATTAAAGCGGGGCAGGTAATCTTTGACATTGTCTACCCAGTCTTGTAAAGCCTGTAATTGTGGGGAGGCAAATAGCTCAGGCTTGTCGCGGTAAAGCCGGACATTGCCGTTGACATGGTCGCAAACCAATGCCAAGCCATCAAAACC
>JACXTQ010000389.1 GCA_016919605.1 Methylovulum sp. | reverse complement strand
TCGCCGTGTCATCAACGTCAGGATAATGTGGGTTGGCGAATTGGAAAGCCCAGCCGCCGCCTTCCAGTTCAGGGCGGGCAATGCGCCAATCCCCCGGTTCATCGCGCAACTGTTTGGATTTTAACCAGTTGTAAGCGCGGATCAACGCGGGGGTAGCGATACGGTTGGCTTCGGGTTTGGCTTTGTCAGCTTCTTGCAACGCCAAGGCCCCCAGTGCGGTCTCCCACACAGGTGACAGGCACCGCTGGCAATAAGCGTCGTATTCGTTGACCACTAACAATTTGTCAATGGCTTTGCGGGCGGTTACTACCAGCTCATGGTCTTTAGGATAGCCCACTAACAGCAAGGCTTCATAAGAGTTGACCATTGCCGGAAAAATTCCCCCTAAGCCATCTTCGCCGTTCATTCTTTCAATAAACCAGTCACAGGCTTTTTTTATCGCAAGCTGGTGCATGGCTTTAGGTACCAGCGGACGGGTAAGCCTGCCCAATTGGTCAAGCCCCAGAAAGATTTTGCTCAATAATGTCCGCTCAGGGAAATAATGGCGTTCTTTATCAGGATGGGTGACAAACAACTCCACTATATCCACTTGTTGTGGGTTTTTGGCTTCGGCTTTTAAGCTGCACAGGATAAACAAGGGCACCATAACCGTCCGTGACCAATAAGACACCTTATCCAAATGGAAAGGGAACCATTTGGGCAGCAGCATGATTTCGACCGGAATGTAAGGTACGCCGCGCCAAGGCAGTTGCTTGAAGATGGCCAGCGCGATACGGGTGAACACATTGGCTTTCGCCGCGCCACCTTGGCTAAGGATATAGTTTCTCAGGCGGACAAGATGGGGGGCGTTAATGTCGTCACCGGCCATTTTGAGGGCGTAATAAACTTTGACGCTGCAACTTAAGTCGCCTATGCCGCCCGTAAACAAGGGGTAACTGCCATCTTCGGACTGCCGTGAGCGCAAGTAATTGGCAATTTTGGCTTGTAAGAGCTCATCAATTTCGCCGATATAGTGCATCATCATGATGTACTCGGACGGAATGGTGCAGTCGGCTTCCAATTCAAACACCCAATAGCCGTCTTTGTTTTGCAGCCCCAACATGGTGTCTTGGGCTTGGCTAATGGCTTTGTTTAAATCATAAGCGTTGGAGTGGATAGCGTGTGACGCACTGGGCGAGTGGCTATGGTCAAGATAATGGGTGGCATCGGTAAACATAAATAATGTCCTTAAAAATCCAAGTTAGCTTTTGAGGAGGGCATGGGGTATGACCAGCCAGGCGTGGCAAGTCCTCGGCTAGTCAGCTTGAACAGTAGATTGAGCAACGTATTGCTACGGCCTATGAGTTTGGTGGCAACAATGGTTGCTTTGACGCTGTTGCGGGTAATCTTCACTTGTTCCGAGCGGTTGAAATTTAGGTTTTGCTTAATTTTGCATAGGGTCAACACCGCCATGCCGATTGCCCACAAACAGAAGTTGCGCAGGCCGGTTTCATGCGCGGGGATCAGCAAAGTGTACTCTAGCGCGTTACGTAAATGTGTGTGGGCAATCCCCAACAAACGCTCCAAACCTTTTCTGAATAAGGCCGAATCGGTGTCGGGGTTGAGGGTTTTTAAGTCAAACCCTGTTTCGGTAAAAATGTCCTGTGGCAGCCAGCAAACGCCGCGTTCGGCATCGTCCCAAATATCCTTAAGGATGTTGGTCATTTGCAAGCCTTGGCCAAAAGAGACCGAAAGCGAGAGCATGGCTTCACGGTGGCGGGCGATATCCGCCGAATAATGGCAAAACAGCTTAGTCAGCATTTCCCCGACACAACCGGCAACGTAATAGCAATAGCGATCCAAGTCGGCTAAGGTCGCCAGCCCGTTATGTAAGTTTTGCGCCTGAAATACCGGCATCCCTTCGGCCATCGTCTGCACGCAACCTGTCAATGCCGCCACTTGTTCGGCATCAAAACTATGGGTGATTTCGATGACGCGAGGCAGCAGATGGATCAAGGTGTGTTCGGCGGCGATAGTTTGCTCGGACAACAACGGCGCCAGTTCAACGGCAAACGGTTCGGAATTTTCGCCGGTTTTGACCACCTCAATAAACTCGCTACAAAAATAATGCTTTTGTTGGGCGGTTAGCGACACTTCATCTTCTATGGTGTCAACAATGCGGCACAACAGGTAAGCGTTGGCCACCGCCCGGTAGAGCGGTGCGGGCAATTGCGGGATAGTTAGCGCAAATGTCCTGGATACGCCTTCAAGCAAGGCGGCCTGAAAATCGTCATCTGAGAGCTGGCTCAGTAATTTTGGGTTATCCAAAGAGAGTCGAGGTGTGCCCATAACAATGCCGTTGAATCATGTTTTTTAAGGTAAGTTGCTTTATAGCAATAATAGACTGTTTGTTGGTATTTTGCAAAGTAATGTTGTTTTATTGCCAATGCCCTGATTTGATAGGCTTTGTAAGCCTATTTTTTGGAACAAAAACAGTTATTTAAAGTCATCTGTTGTATTTATGTGAAATATTGCCAAAAAGCGCTCTTCGACCCCGTTTTTGGATTATTTAGCGTAAAGACTGGAGTCGTTTGAGAAAAGATAGTATTCTACTGGCTAATAGCTAAGCGTTTGTATTATATAAAGCCAGAGCCGACAATTTTAGGTTTTTGGCAAAGGGGTTCGCCAAGTGGCTGTATTTTGACCGCGAATGCCCTTTGTTGTTTTATTGCTACAGGCTTATTATTTTTGCGCATTTACCGAGTGAAGGCGGCCAGTCCTTAACATGGGCGGGCGCCAACTTAAACAATTTTGGAGGATTTACAAATGGGTGTCCCTTTACGCCAACAATTAACCGTCGGCACTTACCTCATCAAGCAAAAACTGAAAGGTGTCAAAAAATACCCCCTTGTGCTGATGTTGGAGCCATTATTCCGTTGCAACCTAGCCTGTGCCGGTTGCGGCAAAATTGACTATCCCGATGAGATCCTTGACCGCCGTCTGTCTTTTGAAGAATGTATGCAGGCCGTTGATGAGTGTGGGGCACCGATGGTGTCAATTCCAGGTGGCGAGCCATTGATCCATAAAGAGATGCCGCAAATCGTCGCTGGCATTATCGCGCGTAAGAAGTATGTCTATCTGTGCACTAACGCGCTATTGCTGAAAAAACGTATTGACGATTACACGCCATCGCCTTATTTGACCTTTTCCATCCATCTTGACGGTATGCAAGAGCGCCATGACACGTCGGTCTGCCAAGAAGGCGTTTTTGAACGTGCCGTTGAGGCGATTAAGCTGGCTTTAGGCAAAGGTTTTCGCGTCACTATCAATTGTACCCTATTTCAAGGCGAAAATGCCCAGGAAGTGGCCGATTTCTTGGATTATGCGATGGAATTGGGCGTTGAAGGCGTGACTATCGCCCCAGGTTTTAGTTATGAGCGCGCGCCCCAGCAAGATGTGTTTATCAAAGGCCGCGATGTCAAAGAGCTGTTCCGAGGGATTTTTAAGATCGGCAAAACCCGCAACTGGAAGCTTAACCATTCTTCCTTGTACTTGGATTTCTTGGCCGGCAACCAAAATTACGAATGCACGCCGTGGGGCAACCCCACCCGCAACGTGTTTGGCTGGCAAAAACCCTGTTATTTGCTGGCTGATGAAGGCAATGCCGCCAGTTTTCAGGAATTGCTGGACACCACCCCTTGGGATAAATACGGTAACAGCACCAACCCTAAATGTGCCAGCTGCATGGCCCATTGTGGCTACGAAGCTACGGCGGTTGAAGACATGCTGAAAAATCCTTTGAAAGGTTTGCTGACAGCCCTCAGAGGCCCTAAAACAGACGGCGACATGGTGCCGGAACCTATGCCTGAAGCATTGCCGGCAACGCCCGTATCAACGTTGGCGGGTATCCCCATCCGTGTGGAGATGGCCGATTAAGCAAGGCTTAACGGGGGTCATGTCCCGTTGATCTTAAGGGGTGGGCGTAACGCGCCCTGATCGCTTCTATGAACTTATAAGCGGGCCGCCCCTCTGTCTTTAAAGTTGCTTAAATAACTTACCCTTATAAAGCGGCTTGGGGTGGCTTAAAGCCATCGCAGGGGTACGCTTCAGCCATGAAAGCTCGGCGTTGGGTATGCCCCCGTTACGGGTAAGTTTAGCCCGATGATCGGGAGGCCGCACAACAAATAGACTTGATGTAAACCAAACTATATGATTTAGGAGATCCGCAGTGATTGTCTTTAACCGATTAAAAAAAATACAGTGTACGCTGGCGGTTGCCGCCCTGTTGCTGGCTTGTGGCCACGCTTTTGCCGAAGAAACCAACACCGCCAGACAGATTGTCGATAACTTTCAAACGCAATTGTTGGTGGTCATGAAAGATGGCAAAAAATTAGGCTATGCGGGGCGTTACGCAAAGCTTTTCGAGGTCGTTGCCGCCAGCCATGATTTGAGCAAGATTGCCCGCATTGTCGTCGGCAAGGAATGGGAAAAATTGTCCGAAGCGCAACAGCAACAATTGGTCGATGTGTTCAGCAAATTGAGCGTGGCCTCTTATGCCCATAATTTTAAGGATTATAGCGGCGAAGCGTTTGTTTTTGACTCCGAAGAGACCACAAATCGCGGCGGCGTGGTGATCCATACCCATCTCACCATCCCAGATGATAAAGATGTCAAATTCGATTACATGCTTAAGGAAAAGGGTAGTAGCTGGCGCATCAACAATATCATCGCTAATGGTGTGAGCGATTTGGCCTTGAAGCGCTCAGAATACACCAGCATTTTACAACGTGATGGTTTTGATGCTTTAATAACTAAGATTAATGAGAAAATCGACAATTATTCAAAATTATAGGCTTTATTTGCAATGAACCGACACCGTGACGGGCACAATGCCACCCATCATCTGCCTTTTTTCTGTGTACTGGCGGGCATTTTGGCCTTGACAGGTTGCGCGTCAACCGGTGCTGGCGGTGCTTCTAGTAGTGTGGACGACCCTTACGAACCTTTCAATCGGGCGATGTATACGTTCAACGATAAGGTTGACAATTATCTTGCCGAACCTATTTCCGATGCTTATCGGACGATAACTCCACAGTTTTTCCAGACGTGGGTGTTCAATTTCTTCAATAACGTCAAAAATGTCGATGTCAT
>JACXTQ010000388.1 GCA_016919605.1 Methylovulum sp. | reverse complement strand
TGGGCATACCGCCCTGATGGCGGCGCTAAACGATCATAAAAACGACAAATAGCACCGCGCGGGAATAATTCCTTTTTATCCCCAGCCCCTATAGTTTGCATAATCAATTGGCTAAGATGGTGGCTTTTAATTAGTTAAGTTAGTCGGACATGAAAAAAGTTTTCTTAGCCTTGGGTCTGCTAGCCGTGCCGATGGGTAGTTGGGCGGCAGATGAGGGGCAACCTGTGGATTTGGAGACGGTGGAAGTGGTTGGGGTGTCGCCGGTGGCGACTTCTGGAGGGATTGCGATAGATAAAATTCCCGCCGCCGTGCAGACGGTGACGGCGGAACAGCTGCATAAGGCGCAAAGCTTATCGTTGGCAGAATATATCAACCGCTATTTAGGTGCTGTGCATATCAATGATGCGCAGAGCAATCCTTTGCAGCCGGATGTCTATTATCGTGGCTTTGTCGCTTCGCCGCTGTTAGGGATGCCCCAGGGCTTGTCGGTGTATGTCAACGGGGTGCGCTTTAACGAGCCGTTTGGCGATTCGGTCAACTGGGATTTGATCCCCCCTGGCGCGATTGCCTCAACCACCTTGCACGGCGGCTCCAATCCGGTGTATGGCCTGAACAGCTTGGGCGGGGCGTTGTCCATCAAAACCAAAACCGGATTTTCCGCCCCCGGACACCAAATTGAAGCGTATGGCGGTTCGTTTGACCGCCATGTCGAGGAAATCACCAGCGGTGGCAATAACGGCAAGCTGGGCTACTTTGTCGATTTGCGCAGTTTTGCCGAACAAGGTTGGCGGGATTTTTCGCCCTCTTCGGCCAAACAGGCCTTGGGCACGTTAAGTTGGCAGGGCGATAGGGGAGGGCTGGATTTGACAGTGGCCACCAATGACAATGATTTGCGTGGCAATGGTGCGGCACCGATGCAATTGCTGGCGCAAGACAGCAGCGCCGTGTTCACGCACCCTGACCAGACGGTGACACGGCTGTTTTTTACCGAGTTATCGGGCAATTATGCGCTCAATGATAATGTCGAACTGACCGGCAACGTTTATTTCCGGCAGAACCGGATGCGCTCATTCAATGGTGATAGCAGCGATTATGGGGGGTGTAGCGATAACGAGGCCTTGTTGTGTAATGACGATGGTGACACAGTGATGGACACTAACGGTAACGCGGTCAATTTTAGCGACAATGTCGATGGAGCGACCAATAACACCAGCTTTACCAATATGTATACGCGCGGCGGCACGGTGCAGGCGTTGTTCAGCCAAGATGTGTTTGCCCATGAGAACAGTTTGGTGGTCGGTACCAGTTATGACAATGCCGACGTGCATTTTGGTTCGGACACCGAATTGGCGGCGTTGACCAGCGACAGGGGTACGGTCGGCAGCGGCATTTATGTCGATGAATCGAAGGTGCGGCTGCATACCCATAGCAATACGGTAGGGGTTTACGCCTCCGATAGTTTTTCGGTTACGGACAAGCTAACCGCCACGGTCGCCGGACGTTATAACCATATCGATCTGAGCATGGTGGACGGCTATATCAATTCCGATAGGACTCTCAACGGCCAGCATGTTTTTGAACGCTTTAACCCATCGGCGGGCTTGACTTACCAAGTCTTGCCCAAGGTGGCGATGTACGGCAGTTACAGCGAGTCCTCTCGCGCCCCCACACCGATGGAGTTAAGTTGCGCCGACCCGCAAGCGCCTTGTAAGTTGCCGAACTCGTTTGTCAGTGACCCTGAATTAAAGCAAGTGGTCGCCAATACCTTTGAAGGTGGCTTTAAGGGGCATTTAAAGGGTTTGTTAGGCAGGGGTGACGGGCAGTGGAACCTGGGCTATTTCCATACCGCCAATGAGAACGATATTATTTTCCGCCGTGATTTTTCCAGCAATTTCAATAATCAGGGCTATTTTAGCAATGTCGGCAAAACCCTGCGCCAAGGCTTGGAGGCGGGGGGCAACGTGACTTATCCGCAGTTGTTCAGCACTATTGACGATTGGCATTTTTCCAGCAGTTATACCTATTTGAACGCCATTTTCTTGGATGGCTTCGGGGTGCAGAACCCGCTTAACCCTGATGAAATCATCGCCGTGCATTCAGGCGACCGTATCCCGGGTATCCCTAAGCACTTGTTTAAGCTGGCGGTGGGGGTGGATTTGTGGCAGAAATGGTCGATAGGGATTAATGGTATGTATAGCGGCAGCCACTATTTTCGTGGCGATGAGGCCAATATCACCAAGCCATTGGCAGGTTTCTGGCTGTTTAATGCCACCACTGAGTATAAAGTGACCCGTTATGTTACGGTGTTCGGCAAGCTGGACAATATCGCCGATGAGCGTTATAGCTCATTTGGCGTATACGGCAATGCGACGGATGTATTGGGTAGCCAGTTTAATGACGGGCGGTTTATTTCCCCTGGTGCCCCCCGCGCCGGTTGGGTTGGTGTGCGGCTGACGTTTTAGGCGGATGATGCTTTAGAGCGGAGCATAAAAAAGGGCGGCTAAAAAACCGCCCTTTTTTGTTACCGGCAACGCTAAGGCTTATTTCTTTTTCTCAGCGGCGGGTTTGCTGTCCGCTGCTTTTTTCTCTTCGGTGGCAGGGGCTTTTTCTTCGGTTATTTCTTCGACCACGACTTCTTTGGCAACGGTTTTACCGTCTTTGTCTTTTACTTCTTCTTCGACTACCACTTCTTCAGTCACGGGTTTGGCCGCATCAGCCGCAGGTTTTGGCGCTTCGGCAGGTTTTTCGTCTTTCAACGGCATCAAGATTTCAACTTTAGCTTGTTTACGCAGGGTTTCCAACATGTCTTGGACTTTTTTGCGTTGCAGCATTGGAGTCAATTGTTCTTTGACCGCTTCCAATGGAGGTGGGGTTTGGGCGCGTGAATCTTCACGCAAGATGACATGCCAGCCGAATTGGGTTTGTACGGGGGTAGCCGTATATTTGCCTTTTTCCAACGCAACCACGGCTTTTGAGAACGGCTCCACCATTTGGCTGGCGACGAACCAACCTAAGTCACCGCCATTTTGGGCTTCTTTGCCATCTAAAGAATTTTTGTTCGCCAGTTTGGCAAAGTCGGCGCCTTTGTCCAATTCAGCAATCAGTTTTTTGGCTTCGGCTTCGGTTTTTACCAAAATGTGCCGCGCTTTATATTCGGTGGTGTTAGTGCCGCCGACTTTGCTGTCATATTCGGCTTTGATTTCCGCGTCAGTGACCGGATTGGCTTTCATGAAGTTTTGGATTTCAGCTTGGGTCAGGATAGATTTTCTCGCTTCTTCCAAACGGCCTGCCACTTCAGTGGATTTGTCCAATTGTTTTTGTTCGGCATCTTGTACCAACAATTCGCGTTGGATCAGCTCTTCAAGCAATTTTTCCTTAGGGATGGTTTGCCCTTGCGCACGTTCGGCGATTTCTTTTTCCAAGTTGTCAAACGTAGCTTTAGCGATGTATTTGCCGTTGACCACGGCAATGGCATCGGCTTTGTTAACCACGGGCGCCGCTGCGGGTGCGGAAGCGCTGCCTGTGGTAGTGCCGGCCTTTTGGTCACAACCGGTGGCGACCAGGGCGCTACCGACAATCAGCAAGGGGATGAACGATTTTTTCATTACTGTGTTCCTTTGGTATTGTTCAGTTAGTTTGTTGTTCAGAAGGTGAGAGGGCATTAATGCCTAAGGCATGAATTTGTTGTTTCATCAGATCACCCAGCGCTTTGTAGACCAATTGATGGCGTTGCACCAAGGATTTGCCGGTGAAGGCTTCGGCAACGAGGGTGACATGGTAGTGTCCACCGCCGCTACGCGCACCTGCATGGCCTGCATGGGCCTCGCTGTTATCAAGAATTTCCAGCAGTTCAGGGTGGAAAGCTTCGGTTAAGGCAGTTTTGATAAGTTCAGTTGTCATTGGGGAAATACTTTTTTAAAGGGTTTGACGGTGACACTGGCGTACACGCCCGCGTCAAGGTAAGGGTCGGTATCAGCCCACGCTTGGGCGGCTTGCAGGTCGGCGAACTCGGCGACCACCAAACTGCCGCTAAAACCCGCCGCCCCTGGGTCGGCGCTGTCTATGGCCGGATGTGGGCCAGCCAATACTAAACGGCCTAAGTCTTGCAATGCCTGCAACCGCGCCAGATGGGCGGGGCGGGCCGATAATCGCAAGGCTAGGCTGTCAGCGACATCTTCGCTGATAATCGCATATAGCACCGTTACTCCTCCGTTTCAGGAACATATTTATAGAGATAAACCATTTGTAAGACAATAAACAGCACCATCAGCCCAGGTACGCCAAAGGTTTTGAAAGTGACCCAGTCATCAGTGCTAAAATTGAACATGACATAGAGGTTGACGAAGCCGACGCTGGTAAAAAAACCGCCCCAAAGTAGGTTTAGGCGTTTCCAGACCGGTTTTGGCAAGGTCAAGCTAGCAGACATCATTCGTTCGACAAAAGTTTTCTCGCCGAAAATTTGACTGCCAAAAAAAGCGATGCCGAACAGCCATTCTATAACGGACAATTTCCATTTGATAAATTGCTCGTCTTGCAAATACAGTGTCGCCCCGCCCATAACCACCACCAAACCTAAGGTAATCCATTGCATGGCGGCGACTTTACGGTAACGGAGCCAAGAATAGCCAACTTGGATAATGGTGGCTCCCATCATGACCGCCGTGGCGACATAAATGTCGTAAACTTTGTAAGCGATAAAAAATAGAAAGATCGGGACAAGCTCAAGAAATTGTTTCATAGCGGTTGTTTCATAAGCGATGTTGGCTCAGTTGTAGGCGGGTTGTTGGGGGATGGACGGCGGCAATGGCCGTTAAAAATCCGTTCATTGTAGAAGTTTTGCCGATGAATGTACATGTTTGGATGATGCTTTCTGCTAGAATGCCCGCTCTTTTAGGAGACTAATGATGACAGAAAATAACCCCATAGAATTGGAAGCGGCGGCATTCAGACGCTTGCTCAAGCACTTACAGGAACATACTGAAGTACAAAATATCGATCTGATGATACTTGCCGATTTTTGCCGCAATTGCCTAGCGAAATGGTACGCGGAAGCGGCCAAAGAGCAAGACATGGCGGTCGATTATGAACAGGCCCGCGAGCTTGTTTATGGTATGCCTTATAAGGATTGGAAAGCCCAATTTCAAGCCGAAGCCACCCCCGAACAATTGGCGGCCTATAGCCGTAAGCAGGAACAACAATGACCACCAGCACCCCTTATGATGCGATGTTCTCAGGCGTAATCGGCAAAGATTACGATATGCTGAAACTGCTGTCCCCGTTAGCGGTGCAAATGAGCCAACTGGTCGGCGACACCGTCAGCCGCCATCCGGCACCGCCGAACGGGCCGATCAATGTTGTCGAACTGGGCGGTGGCACCGGTATCACTACCTTGGCGCTGTTGACGGCGCGAGAGGACATTAAGGTGGTAAGCGTTGATAACGAGCCGGTTATGCAGGGTCAAGCCCAGCGCAACCTGCATACCTGGCAAGCGCAGGGTAGGCTGGACTTTTGTGCCGATGACGCTTTGACGGCGTTACGGCAACGGGCGGACGGCAGCACCGATGTGGTAGCTTCGGCATACACCTTGCACAATTTCTCGGACAGCTATCGTCAACAGGTCATAGAGGAAGTGTTCCGTGTGCTAAAGCCGGGTGGTTTGTTCGTCAATGGCGACCGTTACGCCCTCGATGATTACGAATTGCACACGCGCACCACCCAAGCCGAAGTTGGCCGTTATTTTACTGTCCTGACCGCCGCCAATAAGCTCGATTTGCTGGAGCATTGGATTGTGCATCTGTTCAGTGACGAATCCGCCAACCATATCATGCGTGAGGGCTTAGCTTTGCAGCATTTGGCGGCGGTCGGCTTTACCGATATTAAGCTTTGTAACCGCTACGAAGTCAATGCGCTGGTGACGGCTTATAAGCCGTAACGGTCTTTCAAGCAATTGAATCCAAGTCATTATTGATACTTTCACCCGTGTTGACAAGCGTTTGATGAGCTGATATTTTCGCCCTTTGGCGCTTCCTGTGCAGGAGTGCTGATTTTTGTTATTTGTCGAGGTCGGTGTGGGCAAGCATACGCAATTATTAAATGAACGGTCACTACAATTACTAAAAACACTGGTCGAGCGTTATATCAGTGACGGCCAGCCTGTGGGTTCTAGGGCTTTGTCAAAAGACTCGGATTTGAACTTAAGTCCGGCGACTATCCGTAATGTGATGGCGGATTTGGAAGACTTGGGGCTGGTGCATTCGCCGCACACTTCCGCAGGCCGTGTGCCTACGGTCAGCGGCTATCGGCTGTTTGTCGATAGCCTGTTGACGGTGCAGCCGTTAAACGTTCAGGAACTGACCCGCCTGCAAGGGACGCTGGCCGCCCAGCATGACCCCGGCAATATGATCGGCGTGGCTTCGCGGTTGTTGGCGGATTTGACCCAGATGGCGGGCGTGGTCACTTTGCCGCGTCGGGAAATCGCCTGCTTCCGGCATATCGAATTTTTGCCGCTGTCCCATAGCCGCGTGTTGGTGATTTTTGTCACCAACGAGCAGGAAGTCCATAACAAAATCATTATCACTGCCAAACCTTTTAGTCCGGCAGAATTGCAGCAAGCCGCCAATTATATCAATTCCATGTATTCAGGGCGTAGCCTTAACGCCGTGCGTGAGGCTGTGGTCAAAGATTTGCGTGATGACCAAGAGCGCGTCAACCAAGGCATGTTGGATGCCATCGGCATGGCTCGGCAAGTGTTTAACCACAGCGGGCAAAAGGATGATTATGTGCTGGCGGGCGAAACCAATTTGATGGGCTTTTCGGAGCTGGCCGACCGTGACCGCTTAAAAACCTTGTTTGACGCGTTTTATCAAAAACAAGGGGTTATCGACTTGCTGGATCAGTGCATGAAAGCCGATGGCGTACAGATTTTTATCGGTGAAGAATCCGGCTATCAGGCGTTTGACCATTGCAGCCTAGTGACCTCCTCGTATTCCGTCAGTGACGAAGTGGTGGGGGTGCTCGGTGTGATCGGCCCTACCCGCATGGCTTATGAAAAAATCATCCCTTATGTGGACATTACCGCAAAATTATTGGGCGCGGCCTTGAATCCTAAGGCGACACCCCCATTGTAGGCCTAACGCTTCTTTCCCCGGCGGCGT
>JACXTQ010000387.1 GCA_016919605.1 Methylovulum sp. | reverse complement strand
ATCATGGTGAAACCTTGGGGGCGTTGGCGGTGGGTAATGTCGCCCTGTATAAGGAGACTTACGCGCCCTTATTGATGGAAGTCATCACCGTTCCCGGCCCTGATTGCTATTTTCGGGAAGCGGGCGAATCATGGGCGGCCTATTCCAGCCGCCGTTTTGCCTTGTTGGAAGCCGTTTTGCAGCAACAGGCCGACAGCGTGTGCGCGGTGATAGTCGAACCCTTAGTGCAATGTGCGGGTGGTATGCGCATGTACGATGCCGTATATTTGAGCTTGCTGCGCAAGGCTTGCGATCAATACGGCGTACATCTGATCGCCGATGAGATTGCCGTGGGCTTTGGGCGCACGGGGACGCTGTTTGCGTGTGAGCAGGCCGGTATCAGCCCTGATTTTTTATGTTTGTCCAAAGGACTGACCGGCGGTTATTTGCCCTTATCGGCGGTGCTGACCACCGACATTATTTATCAGGCGTTTTACGCCGATTACACTAAACTCAGCGCCTTTTTGCATTCGCACAGTTACACCGGCAATGCTTTGGCCTGTCGGGCAGCCTTGGCAACGATAGGGATTTTCCAGCAAGAAAATATCATCAGCCAAAACCAGCACCTGATTGCCCTGCTGGCAAAATTGTCGGTGCGTTTTGAAAGCCACCCTCATGTGGCCGAAGTGCGGCAAACGGGCATGATACTGGCGATAGAGCTGGTCAAGGACAAAGCCACCCGTGAGCCGTTCGCTTGGCAAGAGCGGCGCGGCCTAAACGTGTATCAATTTGCTTTAACTAAAGGCGTATTGTTGCGGCCTTTGGGCAATGTCATTTATTTTATGCCGCCTTACGTCATCACCGCCGCCGAGCTGGAATGGCTCGCAGAAGTGGCTTGGCAAGGGATAAACCATGCCGTCAAAAACTAAAGCTGACGTTTAGCGGTTCGCAAACGTTGTTTTCTTCTTTTATCCGTTGACCCCCCTCAAAATTTATCATGCGTGTTTCCAGACTTTACACCGCCTCGCCCTTGGCGCAAGGTAAAACCATCGAATTGGATGACGATGGCGGACATTATGTGCGGACGGTGTTACGGTTAAAAAAAGCCGATAAGATCGTTTTATTCAATGGCGAGGGTGGCGAGTATCTTTGCCACGTTGACGAGGTGGGGCGCAAAGCGGTGGCTATTGCCGTAGGGCAATGGTCGGGGCGCAGTGTCGAATCACCGCTGCATATTGCTTTAGGCTTAGGGGTGGCGCGTGGCGATAGGATGGATTTGTCGGTGCAAAAAGCCGTGGAATTGGGCGTTAACCAGATTACGCCGTTGTTGACCGAGCGTTGTGTGGTGCAGTTTAAAGGCGAGAAAAGGCCACAACGGTTGTTGCATTGGCAAAAAATTGCCCAACATGCCGCCGAGCAAAGCGGCAGGACAGTGTTGCCGGATTTGGCTGAAATCCGGTTATTGCCGGACTGGGTAGGCCAGCAACAAGGCTTGAAAGTGTTTCTCGACCCTTACGCCCGCACGTCTTTGGCCGACCTGCAACCGGAAGCGATGAAAGTGACGTTGTTGACGGGCCCCGAAGGGGGCTTTAGTGCCCAAGAGCGCGAGTTGGCCGAAGCGGCGGGTTTTATCCCCGTGCGCCTAGGCCAGCGCATTTTAAGGACGGAAACGGCATCGTTAACCGCCTTGGCGGCGGTACAAATGTTATGGGGTGATTTTAAGTGATACGGGCTATCTATTATGCGTTAGTACCGCTGTGGGTCTTGCTGCTTGCCGCCCTGTTGGCCAGCGTCATGGGGTTTTGTATCGTGCAGGTGTTTGATACCTTGCCGGTGCAAAAAGTCATCAACAAAACTACGCAAGCCTTGCTGGTGTTGAGTATTTTTCCGGCGATGGCTTGGCTTAAACTCAGTAAAACTGATTTGGGGGTTGCCAACCGTCAGCAGTTCTTAAGGCAATTGGGACAAGGTTTCGGCTTAGGCTTAGCCACCTTACTGCCGGTGTTTATCGTCTTGACCGTGCTAAAAATCAATGTCCTGGACGAATCGCAGGCGTGGACATTGGCTTGGTTTTTAGAAAAAGCCAGCGTGTCCGTGTTGTTGTCCTTGCTGATTTCATTGATTGAGGAGCCGTTGTTCCGAGGGATTTTACTAGCCAGTTTGCTGAAAAAACTGCCCGTGACCGCAGCGGTGGTCATCAGTGCTGCCTATTACGCTTGCTTGCATTTTATCAAAAGCACCCACGACATACCCGCGTCCGCCTTGACGCTTACCAGCACCTTTGGCCTATTGGCCGAGGCGTTTGCCAATGTCTTCAACCCCGATATTTTAAGCGCGTTTTTGGCCTTGCTGATGGTCGGGGTGTTTTTGGGGCTATTAAGGACAGGGCGGGAAGCCAGCTTAGGGCTGTGCATCGGCTGCCATACATGCTGGGTGTGGCTGATAAAAATGAACAAAACCTTGTTCAACACTGATTTTAATGCCGATTATGCGTTTTTGGTCAGCCGTTATGACGGGGTGATCGGGCCGTTAGTGACGGTTTGGCTGTTGGCGGCGGTGTTGGGATATTGGGGCTGGCAACGTAGGGAGTTTAAATTATTTATACGCGGTGCATAGCTAGGTTTGGCTGGGGCAAGTAAGGCTCTATATGACCCCCATCACCTTGATGGCCCACAACCATTGCAAAATGATAGCTTGCTAACTTATTTTGCAAGCCATTACCGATTGCAGAGCCGCTAATAATCGGCGCGTAATATCATGCCAACTGAATAATCTGGTTCAACCGTTCGCACACTTGCCCAAAAAACGCATCGTCGAGCTTGCCTAAGCGGCTGCTACCATTGTTCCGCGCCCAAGCGTTGTGTCGTGGCCATCGCTTCGCCACCGTGCCGTTCAGGGTCATAGACGTTCAGACGTTCTTCTAAGGTAAGCGGCTTTTCTGACATGGGCGTGATAATGATTTGCCCGTCAACCACGGCTATCCGTACCCGTTGATGGGCGTGTAAATGCGCCTCACGCGCAATCGCCGCAGGTAAGCGGACACCTAAGTTATTGCCCCATTGCTTTATGTCCAGCGTCACTTCGGTCATAATCAAATTCCATCGCCACTATGTTTAGACACTAGTAAAAACATCAAATCCGTGAAAGCAAGCTGGGGAATCTAGCAATTTAGAATATTAAAAAATCAAGGAGCAAAGTGCAATAAAATACATTGACATACCGCACTATGCCACTATCTAGGATTCTTTCTGAAAATAAATTTTGTAAAACTTTCTCCCATCATTCTCTACTCCCTGTTCAATTAATTCACGATTTCCGTGAATATAGATATGGAAATTCTTGTCTAGCTTTAGAACTTTTCTAAAAATTCTTGTTTGTTTTTTTACCGCTTGTTGCGAAATTTTAAAGCTATCCATCAGTTCAATATCATTTTTCTCTTGGTATCTTAAATCATAACTCTTGAATAGCTCTATAATCTCTAAGTTTTGGAAAATCTCCTTCTCAAACTCTGTC
Organism: Methylovulum sp.; assembly: GCA_016919605.1. Taxonomy (GTDB): domain Bacteria; phylum Pseudomonadota; class Gammaproteobacteria; order Methylococcales; family Methylomonadaceae; genus Methylovulum. The sequence goes on along the minus strand of JACXTQ010000387.1, from coordinate 10,258 downwards.
TTATCAAAATTATCATGGCTTTTAAAATACTCAACAGAACGATTAAGCAAATCAATTTTTCCAGTTTTACTTATTTCAAAATCACCTGAAATTTCTTTAGTAATGAAATCTTTGGCAATTCCTAAAAACTGGTGGGTTTGAATATAATCGTTACTAATTGGTTTTACTTTCAAAAAATCATCTTTCCAATATTGTGCTTGTACCGACTTATTTACGTTATCTACAATCAACACCTTGTAACCATTTTTTTGGTCTACGTTGAAAATAATACAACCTTTATCCATTCCTTTTATTTCAAAACCATAATCATGGTTAATGCTAAATTTTGAATTTTTGTTTGTCATCTTAATAAAAGGAACATTCGTTTCAGACTTAAAAATCCCTATTGCTTCAACCTTTTCATCATCCAAAAATATGTTTGAAAAATAGGTAATATTTAATTCCCCTTCTTTAATTTTTGGGTGCATTGATTGTTCATAGAGAAGTTTTGCAATACTTTGTGATGAATCAATAAATAACTTTGGAGTTAAAAAAATATCCTGAACCGTCCTGTAAATTTCGTTTAAGTCGATTTTGATTGGGTGGCTAAATGCAAAATATTCTTCTGACTTTATTGGCAATAAAAAATATTTTAAGAGCAAATTTTTGGTGGCATCTTCAATAATTGATACTTCACTGGAAAGTATGAATTTTTCATCCCTCAATTTATTACCCACATGATGCGTAATTAATTGCTTAAGCTCTATCTGTGTAAAATCTAAAGTAATCATATTGTCGAGATTGTTTTATTTGATAAATTTTATTGGAGCTTGCACCATTCGTATTTCTCGGTTTTTAATTTCTCAAACTCTTTCATAAGATTGTTTCTGATTGATGCAATCGGAACATTTTTATATTGGTCTTTCATATCTATCTTTACAATATCCACAACCAATTCTATATTCCCAATTCTTTTTTTGAAGTAGTTGTTAAAACCAAATCTGATATAGCAACTACCTTCTACTGAACACAGAAAAAAATTGTAGATGATTTCCATTTCCGCTAATTCCATAAATTTATGTAGTGCTTTATCATTCAGGAATGGGAGCTTATGTAGCACTTCGCCATTGATATTCAATTCACGGACTTTAGCTAATTCAAGCCAGTTAATTTCAGAAGGCAAGCTTTCATCTGGGTCTGGCCCGATATCTAAGAAAGTTGCTTTCTTAAAATCGAAAATAGCATTACCATCCGTCATACCCAAAAAGAATTGAATTCTTTCTTCATTCGTAAAACCCTTAAAAAGAATTCTCTGAATTTCTTTTTTTGGACTCATGTAATCGTTTTCTTTGAAATGTTTTTCTAAATTCTTAGATACTTTCTCTGCAATTTCTGTCGTTTCAGGCGAAGTGTGGATTATTTGAAGTTGAACTTTGTTATCCTTATTTTTTATTTTTTCAAAAACAATTTGTCCTTTAAATTCATTCTTACCCCTAAACCATGCTTTGCTATAATTGATGGTTTCACATTTAAAGTCTAAAATAATTTTATTAGGGTTATTTCCATCCATTTTGAAGTTTGGGCTACCAATTACCTTATATTTTGGAAAATTAGCTTTAATTATCTCTTGAATATTAAAGTTATCAGGAATAGCTGAAATTAAAGTCTTATCTGATTCCCAATCCAATGTTCTTGTAATGATTTTTTCCCTGTCTTCTTTGGCTTGGAGTTTCTCTCTTAGAAATTCAAACTCATTTGGACTTAGCAACGAAGTTGTCAGAATTGGAAAAGTGCTGTCCTCATCAGAATTATTAACGAATACTCCTTTCAATCTAAGCAATTGCCTCCTCTCTCTGTCTTTGATTGAATCATGTTGCAGGATCGCCCTTAATGATTCGCCAAATGGAAGGAATCTATTTATGTTGTCATTGATCTTTTCCATTAACTTCTAAAATTAGGATTGAAATTTTCAACTGAAAGGGAATTTGTAAATGGTGCTTCTTCAAAAACCAGCTTTGCACTATCAACAAGTTGTTTATGACTGAGCTTATTATAATCAGGAAAGGCAACAATAGTGCTTGATTGATAATTAGCCGTAATATTTTTTGCCAAACCAATTAGTTTTATTAGTTCATCTTCTTCAAAGTTTTCTTTTGAACAAAGAATGAGAGTGTTCTTATCCGTATCTGTTTGTACCCTAATAGGAAGTATATTCGATGCCAAATATTGAACTGGCATGATAGTCCCATTTTTAGGAGCAGCATTATCGCTATTTAATCCAGTGTTAAAATAAGTAAATTCAATAATTTTATTAGGAAATCTGTATCTTACAAATTCTATTGCATTAAAAAAAAATTCAATTTTTTTATTGTCAACAAGAAAAATTCCATCATGATTAAAGTCTTTCGGTGCCTCAAGATTTAAAAGCTTTAGCAATATATCTTGGGGTTCATCCACGTTATTTAACCAAAATAGAACTCCTCTATCAAAAACAGTTTCAAAATCTGAACGACTGTTTATAGTCTTCGTTCTTATCTCTGATTTCTTAAAAGACTCGATTGCCATGCCTAAGTCTTTGTAATGATCTTTAAATTTTCTAACTGGGGAATTTGGGAATCCGCCTTACTATATTTAACCGAAATTAAAATGTTTTCCAAAGTTCTTGAAATCACAGAGCTTTGATAATAAAAATACGCATCTATTCCGTGAGAGTTTTTACCATGCTTTTCTGGATCGATACTTGTAATATCTAAATTACGGATTGGCTGCTGCCACCCAATTAATTCAAGAAAATTAACAACGATATCTTCGCCTAATTCACCAATACGTTTTGAAAATTCACCCATGATAATAATTTATATTTAAGGTAGGTTGGATTCGCCGATAGGCAATATTCATAAATTTTATTGTCTATTGTAATTTACAATCGCTAAGTTATTATAGTCAAGTAAAATATATTAGAGAAAAACCTAAGGCTTCATAGTACGCTATAACGCATTTTTTGGTAAATAATAATCGCTGATTGTCGTTCGATCATTCATCTTGACAACATGCCCTTTAGGCACATACCCCCCTCACCCCTTCATAACCCCCAACACCATCGCAATATGCGCCAATTCGGCGACGGTGGCGACACTCAGCTTGGCCTTAATCTGTGTGCCATAATTGGCTACGGTCTTGTAGCCTAGGCATAATTCATCGGCGATTTTATGGGCGGTCAGGCCTTTGGCCAGTAGCAGGAAGATGTCGAATTCCCTAGGGGATAAGGTGTCGATGATGGCGCGGTAATCGCTGGTTTGGGCGGGGGCGGGGGGCGGGGCTTTGAGTAGGCCTTGTTCGATGTAAGTACCGCCTTGGGCGATGGTTTGGATGGCTTCCACTAAGATACCGGGCGCACTGCTTTTGGTGATGTAGCCTTTCGCTCCCGCCGCCATTGCACGGTTGACGTAGACGCTTTCATCGTGGACGCTGAACACCAGCACTTTGGCTTGGCTGTCACGTTGGCAGATGCGCCGTAGGGTTTCCAGACCGCCAATGCCGGGCATGGACAAATCCAAGACGGTTATGTCAGGCTGGGTTTCCAGATAGAGCTGACAGGCGGCTTCGCCACGTTCGGCTTCGGCCACCACTACGAAGGAGCCGACTGAGGATAGCAGTAGCCTGAAACCGGCGCGGACGATGGCATGGTCATCGACTAAGAGGATTTTGATGGTGTCGTTCATGGTAGGGGTACGGTCGCGCTAATGCGTAGGCCTTGTTGGGGGGCGGTGTCGATGGCAAAGTCGCCACCTAGGCTTTTGATGCGCTCGCGCATACCCGATAAGCCAAATCCGGCTTTAAGGTCGGCTACGGTGCTGCCGCGCCCGTTGTCGGCCACTTCCAAATACAGGTGGCCGTTAAGGATGTCGAGACGGATGGTGGCTTCGCTGGCTTGGGCGTGGCGGACGATGTTGGTCAGGCATTCTTGTACGACCCGAAACAGTTGGATGTCCATTTTTGGCGGCAAGTGGTCAACGGCATCGTTACAGTGCAAAATTAAGGTCAAGTCCGGTTGGCGGCTGGCCCAGTGGTTAAGTAAATCTTCTAAGGTCGCTTTTAAGCCCAGTTCGGTCAGCACTAGGGGGTGCAAATGGCGCATCATGGAGCGTACTACGGTGATGAGGTGGTCGCAGATGCTGATGATGGCATCGGTGATCTGGGCGGTGTCGGCCTGTGGGTTTTTGGCGGTGACGGCCATGACTTTAATGGCGGTCAACGATTGCCCCAGTTCGTCATGCAGCTCTTGTGACAAATGTTGCCGCTCTTCTTCTTGGATTTGTAACGAATGCAGGGTTAAGGCGCTGTTTTCTTGTTGTGCGGTGTCCAGCACGGTGGTCAGATGGTTGATGGCTTTGGCGATATGGTCGTATTCTTGAATGGCAAAGTCGGGCAATTTTTGCTGGTAGCTGCCCTGCTCTATCGCTTTCAGGCCATCGACAATAGCGGCAATCGCCCGAAACGCTTTGTTAAACACCAGATTGACGGCGCCAAAGGTCAGCAAGGCCATCACCCACAGCGAGACAAAAAACGCTCGGCTTTCTTGCCAAGCCTCGCTGATTTCATCAATCGGGTCGGCTTGGATGATTAAGGTCAAGCGTTGGCCGTCAGCGGTGGTCAATTGTTGTTCAACTTCAGGGTATTGGGTGGACACTAGGTTGATAAACCAGTGCGGGGGAGCCTGGCTGGCGGCGACACGTTTGGGTTCGGCGGTAAAGTTGACCACTTCGCCGCTGGCTTTTTGCAGTTGTATCTGCAAATGGCGAGTTTGTTCCAACGAGACAAAGCGCGGCAACCACGCGCTGATGTCCACCGCGCTCTGGCCGCCATGGGGGAAATTCAGTTGGATCAGTTGCCGAGCTAGATTGAGCGAGGAATCAATTTCCTTACTGACCGCCGCCCGCGCTTGCCACACCGCGACCATGCCGCCCAACACCAAAATGATGAAACTGGCCAGTATAATGCGGACATTGATTTGGTAACGTAAACTCATGGTAAGACCTGATGTTGCCATTATTTGATAACCCGCCATTGGGTCAGCTCAATGGCTTGTTGCAATGGCACGCTAGACGGGGCCAGTATCGCCATCACTAAGGTTGCGGTCAATAATAAAAATGACGCGCTCAGGTCTCTATAGTGGAATAGCTTTAACGCCGTACCAAACGATTTTTTTAGGCGCTTATTGCTTAAATCGACGCTGTAGGCTTCGTCCAACAACAAATGGACGATAAAACCAAAGGCGATAAACGCGCCGTTTAACCACGCTTGCAAAATACTCCAATGCAGTAAATAATGGGTTATATTAGTTGTCATTAAGGCAAAAAACACCGCCGCCAACACCGAGTGGAATACACCACGGTGCTTGGTGAAGCGGTTAAACAGGGCGAACAAACCGTAGCGTGTCAACGGGTACGCCGCTAGGGCCGCGCCCAACACCCCATACGCCGGGTAATGGTGTTGCAGCGCTTGGGCCACCAAGCTCACGGCCATTAACGCCAGCACGGTAAACAACAGGCGCACCGGCCTGGAATTGCTGGCATCAATATCCGGCAACAGGCCGCCGACCGTTCCTAACAAGACCAGCCACAGGGTTTGGTCAAGTGTAATCAGTTGCATATAAACGGCAGACGCGGCAGCGGCGGCACTGGCAATGGCGGCACCGGCAACATGGACTTTAAAATTCGCCATAATTTTTTATATAATCTGTGCAAGGGGTGGGGCAATATTTATTGGTCATTAAAACCTTAGCCATTATACTAGAAAGGATTTACAACAAGACACAATCTGGATCACTTGACATTAACCATGACGACACCATTAACCTGTTTTAAAGCTTATGACATTCGCGGCAGGTTGCCTGACGAACTCAATGCCGATATTGCCTACCGTATTGGTCGGGCGTTCGCCGAACACATCCAACCCAAGGCGGTGATTGTCGGGCGCGACATCCGCCTATCCAGTGACGAGATGGCGGCGGCGCTCACCGAAGGTCTGTTGGATGCGGGGGTTAATGTCTATGATATTGGTTTATGCGGTACGGAAGAAGTGTATTTTGCCACTTTCGCCTATCAGGATCAGGGTATGGCGATGGATGGCGGCATTATGGTCACTGCCAGCCATAATCCCAAAGATTATAACGGCATGAAGCTGGTGCGCGAACATAGCAAACCCATCAGCGGCGACACCGGCCTCAATGACATTAAGGCCTTGGCCGAGCGCAACCAATTCCCCGCCCCCGCCGTGCAACGGGGCGCGGTGACGCACATCGACATCAGCGCCGCCTATACCCAACATCTGTTAAGCTATCTGGGCGACCAGCCGCTTAAGCCCTTAAAGGTGGTCGTCAATGCCGGTAACGGGGCGGCGGGGCATGTGCTGGACAATCTGGAAGCTGCCTTGGTGCCGTTGGAGCTGATTAAAATCCACCACGAACCGGACGGGCATTTCCCTAATGGTATCCCCAATCCGTTATTACCGGAAAACCGCGCCAGTACCATGGCCGCGATTACCGAACACCACGCGGATTTGGGCATTGCTTGGGACGGTGATTTTGACCGCTGCTTTTTGTTTGACGAAACGGGGCGCTTTATTGAAGGCTATTATATCGTCGGCCTGCTGGCCGCCGCCTTCTTAAAGCTCAATCCTGGTGCCAAAATCGTCCATGACCCGCGCCTGACCTGGAACACCGTAGACATCGTCAGTCACTTGGGCGGAATCGCTATCCAAAGCAAAACCGGCCATGCCTTCATTAAGGAGCGGATGCGTAGCGAAGATGCCGTGTATGGCGGCGAAATGAGCGCCCACCATTATTTCCGCGATTTCGCCTACTGTGACAGCGGCATGATCCCGTGGCTGTTGGTGGTCGCCTTAATCAGCAGCACAGGCAAAACCTTATCACAACTGGTCGATGAAAGGATGGGGCTATTTCCCGCCAGTGGCGAAATCAACCGCACTATCGCCGATCCCGCCGCCGTGTTGGCTAAAGTCCAACACCATTACCAAGCCGAAGCGGTGGCCGTGGATTTTACCGATGGCTTAAGCATGGAATTTGCCCAGTGGCGGTTTAACTTACGTTGTTCAAACACGGAACCTTTGGTCAGGCTGAACGTCGAAACGCGTGGCGACAGCCCCCTGATGCAAGCAAAAACAGCGCAATTGTTAGCATTACTGACGGATTAATCCAGCCTCTGGGCTATTTTTTGGTTACTATAAGCGCGTTGACCATTTAGTTAAACTATTGGCGGAATACCCGTATGAACATACTTGATGAATTAAGACAAAAGGCCGAAGACAAAAAACGCGCCCTGCATGAGCATAACGTGTATGAAAGCCATTTGGAACAGACTTACCAACAAGTGCTGCTGCCCAAAATGCAATTTTTGTATGATAGCTTTCGGGAGTTGGTCGAATACCTTAATTTTCTGGATGAGCCGGTGGTGGTGCGCCATTACTCGCGCCGTTACCCGCACTTTGGCACTCTGGTTCAGAAAAACTACAAAATCAACACCGACGGGCGCATGGGCATGGCCGACTATCATCGGCTCATGCAAGTCAATGTCAGTTTTCTATGCGAAGCGGAAGGCAATTTTAGCTATTCGATGTCGCCCAAAAACGTAGTTGATCGGGAGTACGCGTTTTTGTTTGAGCGGGGCCTGCGCTTTCAGCAAAAAAATTATGGCATGGATGCCGGTATGTTTATTGTCGAGCGGAAAATTCCGGTGCATTTTCGCATTATGGTCGATTATAAAAACTCACGGTTAAAAGTGGCCATTTTCAACCATGACAATTTCCAAGTATTCCAAAAATACTTTATCCCCGAACAATTGGATGATGATTTTTTAGATGCCTTGTTAAGCTATTTCATGCGCCGTGACAACCGCTTTATCCGTGCCGACATCTCCGAAGAAGATCGCAGTGCCATCCTTGACTATATCGCCCCTTACCATGCGGCTGAAGCGGACAAAAACACCTCCCCCGCCGCTGGCGCCAAAGGTCGCCAACTTATCGCCGACCCCATCAAAAGCCTGTTCTCCAAATTCCAGCGCTAGACCAACGGCGCTGGCCCGTATGCCCTGACGCTGCTTGCGTCTTGGTGCCTATTGCTTTCTTGGCAATCCCTAGTATACCGTTTTTAGGCTCCATCGTTCATAACGCACAGACGCGTAACATCAATTACTGTAACTTGGCCAAAATTTAGGTAAGATTGTCGCCCACATTAACCCATCGAATGACCGAGCCACCGCTAATGAAGAAAGCCATTGTTTTAACAGGTATCACCACCACCGGAACCCCGCACCTAGGCAATTATGTCGGCGCGATACGCCCCGCCATCGCCGCCAGTAAAAACGCCGACGTCCAGCCGTTTTACTTTTTGGCTGATTACCACGCACTAATCAAATGCCAAGAGCCGGAGCGGGTCAGACAATCCAGTTTAGAAATTGCCGCCACATGGCTAGCCTTAGGCTTAGATACCGCCAATGCGGTATTTTACCGCCAGTCGGACGTACCGGAAACGCTGGAGCTGTCTTGGCTGCTGACCTGTGTCGCGTCCAAGGGCCTGATGAACCGCGCCCACGCCTACAAGGCGGCGGTGGCCGACAATGAACAAAGCGGCGAAAACGACCCCGACAAAGGCATCACCATGGGCCTGTTCAGCTACCCTATCCTGATGGCCGCCGACATCTTATTATTCAACGCCAACAAAGTGCCGGTGGGCAAAGACCAAATCCAACACATTGAAATGGCGCGTGACCTAGCGGCGCGGTTCAACCACATTTACGGCGAGCATTTTGTCCTGCCGGAAGCCTTGCTGGAAGAACACGGGGCGACCTTATCCGGTTTGGACGGGCGGAAAATGAGCAAAAGCTACAACAACACCATCCCGCTGTTCGAGCCAGAGAAAAAGCTCAGAAAACTCATCAACAAAATCAAAACCAATTCGCTGGAACCGGGCGAACCTAAAGACCCCGACACCTGCACCCTGTTCAGCATTTACCAAGCCTTCGCCACCCCGTATGAAGTCGCCCATATCCGCCAGCGTTACGCCGAAGGCATCGGCTGGGGCGAAATGAAGCAAGTGTTGTTTGAACATATCAACGACCACGTCACCCCCGCCCGCGAGCGTTACGAAGCCTTACTGCAAGCGCCTGAACATATCGAGGAACAGTTGCAGGAAGGGGCGCAAAAAGCGCGTGACATCAGCGTACCCTTTATGCAAACACTGCGCAAAGCCGTAGGTATCGCCAGGATTTCAGCGTGAAAAACCGCCCGCAAAAACTTAACTTTACCGACTGCCTGCAACAAACACTCAGCTTTATTAGACTGCGTCCGTGGGTATGGTTTGGTTATTGCGCGGTGATGGGGATAGCACTGATAGTCGGCAAAATCTCCTTAGCCCTAGGGATTTTTATCGCCGTGACCGGCTTGTTCGTAGGGGTCGGGCTGGCCAAATACATTGACATGCAGGCCACCTCCCCACAGCCGGTCGGCTTGCGCTGGGCCATCAACAAAAGCTTGCCACTGGCGGTGCTGGCGGCGGGGGCCATCGTCAGTTGCTGGTTTGTATTCATGCTGATCGCCAACCTGTTGTCGGGGGAGTATTACAAAATCCCGCAATTTTTCTTCCACTGGGAGCTGACACCGGCTAACTTACATCGGGAAACCGCCCGTGAGTTGGCAAGTTGGCTGTATGCTTATGCCAATGTCACGCTGATTTTTACGCTCTTAATGCTGACCAGCTTTGTCGGTTGGTTTAGCCATCCGTTGATGTTGTTTAAAAACACCCGTTGGAGCGTGGCCAAAGCCCAAAGCGACCAAGCGGTGGCGAAAAACCAAGCCGCCCTTTATAAAATACTGGGCTTTGTGTTTGCTGAAGCGGTGTTATGCACCACCGTCACCCCGCTACTGACCCCTGTTTTGTTCATGCTGGTGTCAACTATGATGTATATATCTTACCGACAGCTTTTTGAAGCGCCCACAGACCCTCAAGAACCCTAAGGCCAGCGGACACGGGCGGCGTCCATCCGTGTCCGCCGGTTAGGGTTAAACCACCATAAAATCAGCCTGCGTAAGCGCCACGCCTATGCCTATGACAGCAAACACTTGCGCCACCGCCGCACCGCTGCCATCCGTATCATAAAGCACCGTACCCGTAGCCGTGTTATACAGGATATGGTCATTACCATCCGCCTGATTGCCATTACCGATCACCTTAAATTCATTGGCGGCTAACACACCTGTTGAT
>JACXTQ010000386.1 GCA_016919605.1 Methylovulum sp. | reverse complement strand
TCGTATCATCTTTTTCACTGTCGGCACATTTAAAAGTCGTATTTTCAGTGATGTTGTGGTAATTTTTCACGCTGGGCAACGGGTGAATTTCAGGCCTGACCAGTTGCCACCTTTCCTTTCGGGTCAGTTTCTTAATCATATTTTCACGTTGGCTGGCAGAACTGCGGTTGTGGTTATTTTCAACATATAGCAGTTGCTTAGGTTGCCGTCCACGAAAATATTTCGCACCTTGTTGGTTGGTGTGTTGGGCAAAGCGTCTGGGCACATCTGTTGTGATGCCTGTATAAAGCGAATCATCACTGCATAAAATAATATAAACAGACCAATTCATACTAATGGGTGGGTAGGGGGAATAATGCCGGAATTATTGATAGACAAGCCTATATTGGGCTGGCGGGAATGGGTCGCGTTGCCTGAGTTAAATATCATGCAAATCAAGGCCAAAATTGACACGGGCGCGCGTTCATCGGCCTTACATGCGTTTACCATCGAGCCGTATCATAAAGGTGGTGAAGCCTGGGTGATGTTTGCCCTGCATCCTCTGCAAAAAAACCTCCACAAGGTGGTGGAATGCCATGCACCTGTGAAAGATCGGCGCATGGTTTCTGATTCTGGCGGGCATAAGCAACGCCGTTATGTGATAGATACCCAGTTGGTGATAGGGCAGTCCATTATCACGGCCGAAATGACGTTGACCAACCGTGATAGTATGCTGTTTCGGATGCTCATCGGGCGCACGGCGATGGCGCACCGTTTTTTAGTTTCACCCGAAGCGTCTTATTTACAAGGTAAGCCGCATTTACCCTAGGGTGGATGGGAGGCGTTTTATTGCTACCCTAAAGATGTTGCCGTACAACATCTTTAGGGTTCTGGGGCGTGTAAGGGTTTAAAAAAATCGTTGGTTTAGCAAAAAGTGCATGCCGATACTGCCAAAAAATCCGAGCAAGATAACTGGCATCCATTTTAAATGAGTGCTAAACGTATACAGCCCTTTAGCTTGCCCCATCAAGCCTACGCCGGCCGCCGAACCAATTGCCAGCAAGCTGCCGCCAACCCCTGCGGTTAAAGTCACCAACAGCCATTGGCCTTGGGAAATATCCGGGTGCATGGTCAATACCGCATACATAATAGTGCCGTTGTCGATAAAAGCTGAGAAAATGCCAACCAGGATATTTGCTATAGTCGGGTCGATTTGGGCGTACAAGAAATTCGAGGCCAGACCTAGGTAACCCAAAAAGCTTAAGCCCGCGACGCTCATCATGACCCCATAGAAAAATAACAGGGTGTCCCATTCCAAATGGGCAACTTTTTCAAACACGTCGAAATCCTGTTTTTTATTAAGCAAATCCGGTGGCATGTCTATGTCATCGGCATTGACCAATACCGATTGCCCAGGGGTTTTTTGCAGATAATAACTGAAAAACTTCAGGTAAGTTAGGCCCATCAGCATACCGGCCGCAGGTGGCAAATGTAGAAAGTTTTCAAAGCAAACGGCGGTGATGATAGTCAGCGAAAATAGCACAATCATGGTGAAGGCACCGCGTTTCATCATGGGTTCTTCAATGGCGGCGGCAGGCTGTTCTTTAGGTACCCAAAAGTGCATTAATGCCGCCGGTAAGGCAAAGTTGACCATCGCTGGAATCAGTAAGGAATAAAAACTGCCAAAAGGCACCACACCTTTTTGCCAAACTAATAAGGTGGTAATGTCGCCAAACGGGCTAAACGATCCACCCGCGTTGGTGGCGACAACGATATTGACGCAGGCGATACCGACAAAGCGTTTGTTGCCTTTGCCCATAGCCAACACTACCGCACCCATCAGTAAGGCGGTGGTCAAATTGTTGCAAACCGAGGACAAGAAGAACGCCATCCAGCCCGTGATCCAAAATAACTTCCGGTAACTGAAGCTTTTGCTTAACAGCCAGATGCGTAAATTTTCAAAAATACCTCGATCTTCCATAGCATTAAGATAAGCCATGGATACCATGATAAACAAAAACAGTTCGGCAAAACCTTCTAACGCGGTGCGGAAGGCGTGCCCGGCCGATTCGTCCATACCATTGGACACATAAATCATCGAAATAAAAGCCCAAATTAAGCTTGCCGCCAAAACCATCGGTTTTGATTTGCGCAATTCCGTGACCTCTTCCAGCATCGCCAGGACGTAAGCGAAGGAGAAAATCGCCAAGGCCAAATAACCTACCCAATGATGGGTAAGATCTAGTTGAGTTGCAGCGACCGCGTTTTCATCGGCGTAAACGAACAGCGGGAAGCCTAAAATAACGAAGCAAGATAAAAGTATGGGAATAAAACGTCTGACCATGCGAGTTTAAAAAGTAAGCGGATGAATGGGACACACTTTACTGGAATAACCCCGCCACTACCAGCTAAAAAGCAGGGAAATCATCTTCTCCAAGACTTTTTTACCGGGCGGGGAATAGCATAACGGTAAAGGAAGGCTTGCCCACAACGTGAGGGATGGTTAGGTTATCCCTTGGTGTTGACGGGTAAAAATTACGGAAAAGTAGAGGGTTATTTTACAAAACAGCTTTTTTCCGCATAAGCCTCAGCGTCTTTAAGTTGGGTACGTAAGTCTTTAGATTGCTTAGGATCACGGAAGACACCGCCGCTTTCACCTGGCGTACCTTTTAAGTAGCTGAAAGTTTTTGCCGCTTCATAGTCGCTAAAACTCAGTTTTTCGGCGATTTTGTCGATTTTGCAACCGCAGGCGTATTGATTGATATAACTTAAGCCACCATGTTGCGCCACGCAATTTAAGACATATTCGACGCGGTCACGGGTAGGGAAATCGTTGACCAAAGAAGCTGTGGCAACGGGTGCCGTTTCGGTGGCCGGTTTTTCGGGAACGGTCGAGCAACCGACGGTTGCCACGATGAAGGCAAAGGTTACAATGGTTAATAAAGGTGATGCTCGCATAGATAATGCCCTGAAAAATAAAAAGCCCCACACAGGGGATATGAAAAGTGAAGAGTTAAGCCAGTCGGCCATCTGGGTATTTTACCCGAAATTAGGGCGTTTCTTGCGCTATCTGGGAAAAAATCCATTTTTAACTATAAATCGGTTGCCGTTATTGTTGACGGTACTTTATGAGGATATACCTTGTTTTTATGAAAAATAAAGAAAAAGTAACGGGCGTGATTTTGGCCGGCGGGTTGGCTAGACGTATGGGGTATCAGGATAAGGGCTTGATACGCTTTAAGGGGCAACCGTTGGTCAGTCACGCTATCGAGGCCATGCGGCCTGTAGTTGATGAGCTGTATATTAATGCTAATCGTAATCTTGAAATCTACCAGCAATTTGGCTTGCCTGTTATCAGCGATCAGAGTGACAGTTTCGATGGCCCTTTAGCAGGTATCCTGGCGGCGATGAAACGTAGCCAAGCCGAAGTGTTACTGGTTATGCCCTGTGATTCGCCGTTGATGCGAGCGGGTCTTTTGCAACGATTGGTAGATAGCCGTTACGAACATAACGCCGATGCGGCGGTTGCCGTGGAGGGGGGGCGTTGGCATCCAGTGTTTTTGGCACTTAGCACTGCGTTAAATGAGGATTTGCAGGTCTATCTGGCGAGTGGGCAACGTAAGGTTGAATCGTGGTTAACGCGACATTATACCGTGACAGTTGATTTTAGCCCACAAGCCGAGGTGTTTATGAACGTCAATACCTTGGAGGAGTTGGCGCATTTGCAAGGGCATAGCTGATAATCCCAAATTTGTTATGACTTTCACCACAAAGGCCGTACGGAGGGTGTCCTTTGTGGTGAATTATTGATGGTGGGAGAGCGGTTATTTTAGAGCCGCCGCTATCGCTTCGCCCATTTCGACCGTACCCGCTTTGCTGTTGGGATTCAGGTCGGGAGTGACATAGACACCTTCATTAACCACGGTTTCCACTGCTTTAACGATCCGGTCGGCGGCTTCGACTTCACCGATATGGCTTAACATCATGGCACCGGCCATAATCACTGCCGTGGGGTTGGCGATGTTTTTGCCGGCAATGTCCGGGGCGCTGCCATGTACGGCTTCAAATAAGGCGGCATCGGAACCGATGTTTGCACCTGGGATCAATCCCAAACCACCCACCAAACCTGCCGTCAAATCAGATAAAATGTCGCCAAACATATTGGTAGTGACGACGACATCAAACTGTTTGGGGTTCATCACCATGTGCATACAGGCAGCATCAATGATTTTTTCATCAAATTGGATATCAGGGTAACGTGGGGCAATTTCACGCGCCACGTCTAAGAACAGGCCTTGGCTGAATTTGAGGATATTGGCTTTATGGCAGACGGTGACTTTTTGACGGTGGTTGTCGCGGGCATATTGGAAAGCATATTCGACAATACGTTCGGATGCTGAGCGGGTGACGATAGCAAGGCTTTCGGCAATGTCTTTTTTGGGGCTTAAATAATGCTCTAAACCGACATATAGCCCTTCAGTATTTTCACGCACAATGACAATATCGACATCATCATAACGGGTTTTGATGCCGGCCCAACTTTTGGCCGGACGCACATTAGCGTATAAATCATATTTTTGGCGCAGGGCGACGTTAATGCTTCTAAAGCCTGAGCCAACTACGGTGGTCAGTGGGCCTTTGAAAGCTACGCGGGTCTTGTCGAATGAGATCATGGTTTCTTCCGGCAAAGGTGTGCCGAATTTTTCAAATGCAGACATACCCGCATAAGCTTCTTCCCATTCGATTTTAACGCCGGTGGCGTTTATCACTTTTACCGCTTCGTCCATTATGGATGGGCCGATGCCATCACCTTTAATCAATGTAATTGTATGCATTTTTTTCTCCTTGGGTTTAAAAATGGTTTTGCGCCTTTGGGGTGCGCACCTGCAAGGTTAAGGCGATCTATTGTACTTTAACCGATATTGTCAATTATAGGGCGATTATTTAAGAGGTTAAATAGGGTATTTAGCAAAATAAGCGTTAAAAATGCTTAAGGCAAGCAATTTTTACACCTAACGGAATAGTTGGTCTGCAAGCTATTTGCTGAGAGATAGCTGACACTGCCAGCAACACTTTTCTTTAGGCTATTAAAGACGGCGAGTAAAATTAAAGGGGGAGACGGCTGTTTGCTAAATTAGGGTTGCGTTTTTATTTTGACAAGGGGCTTAATGCGGCGTAAATTCTGTCGGTCAATATTAAGTGATGGCTAGGTTGTGCTTGTTTTTCATGATATAAATGCTATCCACTTGATATTTTCACCATAACAATATGTTTAAAAAAATTATTAGGCGACAATTATGAATATTAAATCTATGGCAATAATGGTTGTTTTCGGTGTATCAGTTGCCGCGTCCGTGGCAATGGCAGGTGACAAAGCCGCCCAAGACCCAGCGGTGTTTCAGGCGATGAAAGATCAGCATGTGGCTAACTTGCAAGAACGTCTGCAAATCGTCCAAACCCATCTTTCCTGTGTACAAGCGGCTCAAGATGGTGCAACGATGAAAGCTTGTAAAGATGCCGCTAAACAACAAAACGATGCTTTGGATGCAAAAGTAAAAGTGCAAAAGGCTAATAAAAAAACCAAGTCCAAGTAAATCTAGCTGCCCATTTGATTAGGTTTAGCCTACATTACCAGTTATTATGGGGTCGCCATTGTTCAGGTGGAGCGGTTTGCAGCAAGGCCGGAAGGAGCTGTTCTACCGGCTTTACTGTTTTAACGGTCTGACAAAATAGCTTAGATAGCTAATTTGCCTTCCAGTGACATAACACTACGGCGAGCAAGTGCCAAGTTGCTTTTGGCTTTGTCCAGCACTACATAGATGAAAACACCTTCATATTTTTCAGTGGGGCGGATAATGTGGTATTGTTTTCCCAAGGTAATCAAAATATCTTCGATATCATCTTTCAAGCCTAAGCTTTTCATAGTCTTCAGTTTTGAACGGACTACTTCGGAGTTGCCGGCTGCCGCCAATTCCATGTCAATGCCTGTACCAGACGAACCCAATAACATGCCGCTGTTGCCATCGACCACAGCGGCAACCATTGCGCCGTCAATAGTAGAAACTAATTGTTCCACGATATCTTTAATGTTGCTCATTGTTTTTCCTTTTATAGATTATTGGCACAAAAAAACTACTGCTATTTGCCAACATATAATAGCAATAGGGGTGGTCGTTTTTGCTAACAGTCAAAATTCTTGCGGTTTTATGCCCTTAGACGCAATGTTCGGCGATCAGGCTCATATTGCGCTGTATGGCTATCCAGCCTATAGCGACGCTAGTATTTTTGTTAGTGCTTAATACGACCAGCAGATCCGGTTTTTCAGGGATTACCGCCATAAAATGGCGTGTGTCCCCTGCATTGATACAGATGTCATTAATCGAATTGCTGACGGGTTTGCCAAGTTTAGCCGCTAGCAGCGATTCAATGGCACGGATAGGTTTGCCTCGCAACATTTCCACCGCCACAGCCGCGAATGCTTCCAGATAAGGCCCGTTAAGAAAATCGACATTGTGGGCGACCCCCAATGCTTGGCGGCTATTCATGTCGATGACCGCACAACCGAATACGCCATCCATATCGGCGATAATGTTTTGTAAAATCTCGTCAAGTTTTGTCATTATTATTATTTTCCAGCAAATAGAAGAAGATGTGTTGTTATATACACAATCGAACGTTACCCTATCATTTTCTTGCAAACCGGCAAAAGTCGGCGGCAGCTCATGACGGTTAAATCCCCTTATTTTACCATGTTCTTAAAATCCAAAAGCATTGCCTTAAATAAAAAACCAGGCTCTTGGTTTCAAATTATCACCCTAGGAAGCCGATAATGGGGTATTGCCGCTGTTATGTCGGCGAACCTTCATTTCAGTTTTTTAGATGGCTTTTAAGTTTGTCGAAAAAACTCTGTTTATTGGCGGTGCTTTTTTCCAGCAAACCGGCAATATGGCAGGCGTTATAAAAACTGTGCGCCGTTGCTAACGGTGTTCCTGTCGCTTGTGCCGCCTTATCCAAAGGGGCGGTGTTCCTTTTCAGGAAGGTTGCCAGTTCCCTGTAAGCCGTATCAGCACCACCTAAATAAGGCAGTTGTGCCAAACGGATGCCATCTTGGGCGCTATGGCCTTGTATCAATTGGCCTTGCGATAAGGTAAAGGCGGCGTACCAAATTAAATGGCTTAACGGTTGTGGTGACAGCACGGCTTTTTTTACGGCTTTGTTTAACTCCGCTAAGGTAAGCGTTATTTTTACAACGGTGCTATCCAAGGTAAAAAAAGCTTCAAGCTGTTCTAAGGGGACTTGGCAATAATAAGCTTTTTTATCAGGAGAAACGAAAACTGGGTTGTGTTCGGAGCGTGTTTTTAGTGCCAGCATAAAGGGCTGCGTGTTGACTTCCAGCAAGTCTTTTAACACACCTTGTTGCGGATCAAACCACGCCGGTTTTTCGGTTTTCTTAACATTAGCCACAGATTCTGCCGCTTCAGGTGTTGTCAGGATAGCTTTAGGCGGCGGCTGGACAGGTTTTTGCTCGGGCTTGCTTTTTGGCGGGACGGGCGTTTTGTTGCTGCTGGGAGCGGCTAGCGGCTGGTTGGTCTGAAGGGCAAGCCGATTGAGCAGTTGGATTAATGCGTGTAGTCGTGGGGTGCGTTCGGTATCGACCCATACGCTATTATCATTTGTTTTGCTGGCATCGGTGCTATAAAACAGGCAACGCTCGCGCGGCAGATTTTTTATGGCATTGGTCTGTGATTTATCTAAGATAAGGTAAAAATCAGCCACCGCCGTTTTGACGACTTGCCAAGGAGGCTGTAAGGCAAATTCGGCTAAATCGAGAATGGCGCAAAACTTTTCCGCATCGTGCTTTCTAAAGCCGATGAGTTTAATGCTAATAAAGCTATCATTTTCTATGTTCATTTAACAGAATGGATGCTTGGTGTTACCGGATTGCTTGTCTGTCCAATATACCCCGAAAGGCCGAAAAACAAAAACGCCACGCCAAATAATCGCCGGAGCCACCCAGAAGCCGGCATCAGGAGGCCTTACTTAGCATACACGTCACGGCCCTATATTCAGGTGATATGCAGTGGTTGTAAATGGTAAAAGTACCGATTATTAGTTTTTTAATGGCCATTATAATCCAATATAATAGTTAAGGGAAATTTATGGATAGGTTGGGTGCTAAAAATGCTATGGGTTTCTAGGGGATGATGCCAACCATTAATTGCCTGCTATTGTTACGGTTATGGTCATCGACAACGCTAAGATTGTAGGTTCCTGCATGTCCGGGCCGCCAATTTAGGCCATTTTGTTGGGTGGCGGCTACGGCACCTAAAAACTCATGATTGGCGAACCAATATAAGATGTTGGTATCGCCCGCGCTACTGGCTTGCAAGGCGATGGTTTCATCAGGGCGCGATAGGCGTAGGGTGTAGCTGCCCCCCGTCAGTGGCGAACTGATGCGCGGCGGTTCGCCATCCATTAGTACTATTGGGTTTTGGCAATGCTGTTGTGGTGCGACCCGTCTGGTAATGCCAGCCTCACGAAACAATTCCATCATGTCTGAGGGCCAGAATTCAAAAATTTCCTGATGGGAGGTGGCTGTATCATAAGGTGGACAAACGGCTAGGCCGGTGCGGTTATCAACCATGACCGGTTGGTGCAGGGTGCTGATTTTAATAGGTGATTTGCCAGGGATAAACCACGTCGCCTCGGTTTTCGGGCACCAGGCATTCGGCAATTCACCACTGGCGCTGCATACCTCCAGGCGTTTAAGGTTGGCGGGTGGGTGATTGCGTGTGGTAAATTCGCTAGGGCGTGCCAATTGTAAGGCATCGGCAATCCGAAAAAATAGGGGAGCGGCCGCCTTAATGCCGACTAAGGCCGGGTTTGCCGAGCCGTCAAAATTGCCCAGCCAGACCGCCAGCACATAGGGGCCGGTTACGCCAATGCTCCACGCATCACGAAACCCCCAAGACGTTCCGGTTTTCCAAGCGATTTCCCCGTGTATTGGCGCACCATCTGGCCTAGGGTTGCTGGCGAGCATGTCCAAGACCAAATAGCTGGCTTCAGGGCTTAACAAGCGTAAATCATTGGGTGTAGTCGTCGGTATTGGCGAATTTTGCAGATAATTAAGGGGTTTCAGTATGCCTTGGTTCGCCAGCATGGCATACAAAGTGGCCAGTTCTGCCATCGTCAATTCACCGCTGCCTAACACCAGTGATAGCCCATAATGTTGGGGTGGTTTTAGTTTGCTAATACCGGCACTGCTGAGAAAATCGTAAAAATTAGGGTGCTTAAGCTGGCTAGCGACCGCTAAGGCCGGGATGTTGCGGCTACGGATTAAGGCTTCGCGCACGGAGATGGGGCCGACAAAACGCCCGTCGAAATTTTCTGGCTGGAACGTGCCAAACGCTGTGGGCGCATCTTTCAGGACGCTTAAGGGATGGATTAAGCCTTGATCTAAAGCCAAGCCATAGACAAACGGTTTGAGCGTGGAGCCGGGCGAGCGTTTTGCCAACACGCCATTGACTTGCCCCAAGATGTCGGTGTTGTGAAAATCCGCCGAACCTTGCAAGGCCACCACGTCCATAGTGCGCGTATCCACCAGCAAGGCGGCGGCATTGCTTAGGCCCTGTTGCTGATGTTGGCGGATATAATATTGGATATGGCGGGTCAGTAAGTGTTGCAGGTCGGGCTTGAGTGTTGTCTGCAATTGATGGTTATCGGTTGGGCGGCGTTGATTGAGGATTTGTGTGACCAGATGCGGGGCGGCGAAAGGTAGTTGCGAC
>JACXTQ010000385.1 GCA_016919605.1 Methylovulum sp. | reverse complement strand
GCATTGTTGGGGGGTCGCCTCGCACCATTCATATTTGGCGATAATGTCGGTGAAGTCTGGCGAAATGGGGACGTAATGCACCCAAGGTTTAAAATGGCAGTCGGCGAAGGCTTTATAGTCATAGTCTTCTTTGAGCACGACACTGTTGGTGCTGAGCATCCAGTAGAAAGACGTGGCGACATCCCAGCCCGATAAGGCGACCAGATACTTAAACCGGCAATGCTCCAGCTTGGTTAAGGTAGGTTTTAGGTATTGGGGGAAGCCTTCATGGTTAGCCAAAAATTGTTGGGAGCTGTCACTGATTGCGAAACCAATATCAAACGCTTCATGGCCTGAAAACGTAGCAACGAACTTATAACGTTTTATCAGCAACAGTTGTTCATGCAGTATTTCCCTATCAATGGCTCCTGAGGCGAAGTGGGTGACCAGATTATGTATCCCGACATGGGTTTTCCGTTCCGTGTCAAAGCCTCCTCCAGTCGGCATGCCCCGCCAACAAATTTTCGGCTCCTTATCCTCGAAACGGATAGGATCACGGAACGTTGTTTCCAAAAAATAAGGGTTATCGATGGTGTGGTAATTACCAAGTGGCCATAAGATGGCATGCCTGTTGTGGTTAAGCCGATTGTATTGGAAGATGGGCAAGTTTTTTTTGGAAACCAATTTTCAGGACTGTCACCTCGGCCATCCCAAAAATCAAAAGCGTAGAGCTTTTTTGCCGAGTATAAGTTAATGGAATTCAAAAAACCCGCAATCCTTACAGTCTTTTTTATGGATTCGTTGTTGGGGTCAGGTCGCCACACACCTTTTAAGACATTGACCAGTTGGTGGCATTGGTTGAAATTGAGGATTTGCTGGTGCTGCGCATCAAAAACCCCAAAGATAGGGCTAGGGAACTTCCTTGCCCGGCACAGCCCATCAATGGGGACTGAATAATCCTGATGGGCAAATTCACCTAACTGGAATTGGATTTGGTTTTCTATAAAGCCGTCATCGGCAAGCAAACCTGCGGTGTCTTCAAGGACGTTATAGCCATTATCTATAGCGTTTGTTTTCGTCATGACCATTTTCTGGCTATTGTTTTTGGGTGTCGGTGTCTGTTATTCCTAGGCTTAGATTATACAGTATGTTAAGGGAGGTAAGTCTAGCCGGACAGCATTACCAACATACCGTCCGGCAAGTGTTCAGCCTTCGGCTTCCGCTTTGGTTTTATGGTGATCTTCGCCCAACATAAGATACACGGCGGGTACGACAAACAGTGTGAACAAAGTGCCGATGGCGATACCCGTGGCAATCACTAGCCCCATGCTAAAGCGTGACACCGCCCCGGCACCTGTGGCAAAGATCAATGGCAATACACCCAGTACCATCGCTGCCGTGGTCATCAGGATAGGCCGTAACCGGATGCTGGCGGCGGATTCCACCGCTTCGCGCTTGCCCATGCCTTGTTTTTGCCGGTTATTGGCAAATTCAACGATCAGGATGCCGTGTTTGCTGATGAGACCCATCAACGTAACTAGCCCCACTTCGGTATAAATGTTCAAGGTGGCGTTACCGATACCGAGGGCGATAAACACTAACGCACCGGCAATCGACATCGGTACGGAAACCAGGATAATCAGCGGGTCGCGGAAGCTTTCAAATTGTGCCGCCAAGGCCAGATAAATGATAATCAGCGCGAACACGAACGTGAACAGGAAACCGTTGGATTCTTTGACCAGCTGGCGGGATTGTCCGGCATAGTCGATGCTGTAATTGGGTGGCAGCACCCGTTTGGCAATGTCTTGCAAGGTAGCCAAAGCATCCCCTAAGGTCACGCCAGGAAACGGCACACCACTGATCATCACATCATTAATGCGTTGGAAGTGGTTCAGCAAGCGCGGCACAGTTTCTGTGCTGAGGCTGGCAATGGTGGATAGCGGCACACTATTGCCATCGGCGGTACGGATCGGGTAATCCAGCAATTGGTCAGGATTCAGCCGGAATTTTTGTTGCACTTGCGGAATGACCTTGTAAGAGCGGGCATCCAAGCTGAAATAATTGACATAACCACCACCGAGCATGGATGCTAAGGACGCGCCGACATCCTGCATGGTCAGGCCTAACAGGGAAGCCTTGTCACGGTCTATGGTCAGCCGTGATTGCGGTTGGTCATAGCGCAAATCACTATCGGCAAAAAGGAACCGCCCGCTTTTGCGCACTTCCGCCATAAATAGCGCCAGTACGGTGTTTAACTGTTCGAACGATTCGTTGGTGCCGATGATAAATTGCACCGGCATCCCACTGCTGCCCGGCAACGGCGGCGGTTGAAAGGCGGCGGCGTTGACCCCGGCGATGGTGTTCAATTTGTTTTGGACAGTCGGCAGCAACTGGCTGGCGGTTTGAGTACGTTCGTGCCAAGGTTTAAGCACCATACCCGAAATGGATTGCCCGGGCGATTCCAACTGGAAAACATGGTCGGTTTCTGGATAGGCATGGAACACTTCATACACGAGACGGCTGTACAGCAAGCGTTGTTGCAAGGTTGCATCAGGAGCAGTATTAGATAGGCTGATAATAATCCCTTGGTCTTCCTGAGGGGCCAACTCGCTTTTGGAATGGGTGTACAGGAAATAAATGCTGCCGAGGATGATGGCGGCAAAAACGGCGGTGACGGGCAAATAATTTAAGGAGCCGTGCAAAAAATGTTCGTAGCTTTTGCTCAGGCTATTAAAACGCTGGTCTATCCAATCGACCAAGCGTTCTTCCCAGCCGCTACGGTCATGTTTGTGGACTTTCAGCAGGCGTGAACTCATCATCGGCGATAAGGTTAGGGCGACTATCGCTGACACCGTGACCGCCCCGACTACGGTAAAGGCGAATTCGGAAAACAACGCCCCAGTCAAACCGCTTTGGAAACCGACTGGTACATAAACGGCAATCAGGACAATGGTCATGGCAATGATGGGGCCGGTCAATTCCTGTGCCGCCAGCAGGGCGGCGGGGATGGGCTGCATCCCGTCCTCCAAGTGGCGGTTGACGTTTTCAACGACAATGATCGCATCATCGACCACCAAGCCAATCGCCAGCACCAAGGCCAGCAAGGTCAGCAAATTGATGGAGAAACCAAACGCCAGCATCATGGTGAATGTGCCGATCAGCGATAAGGGGATGGCAATCACCGGAATCAGCACCGAGCGTGGCGAACCGAGGAAGGCAAAAACCACCAAGGTGACGATGATCAAGGCTTCAACCAAGGTATGGATGACTTCATGAATCGAGCTATCGACGAATTTGGTGGAGTCATAAACGATTTTTCCGTTCATGCCCTCCGGCAATTGCGCCTGAATATCGGGGAACACCGTCCGCACCCGCCCGATCACTTCCAGCAAATTGGCGCTGGGGGCGATTTGCAAGCCGATATAGACAGCCTTGTCGCCATCAAAAGCCACACTGGAGTCATAATCATCGGAACCTAAGGTGACATTAGCGACATCTTTCAGGCGGATAATCGCGCCATCTTGCTGTTTGACAATCAGGTCTTCAAACTCGGCGACCGAATGCAGGCCGGTGGAAGCGGTCAAGTTGACTTGCACCATTTGCCCTTTGGTGGTGCCTAGTCCGGCGATAAAGTCATTTTTGGTCAGCGCAGCGCTAACATCGGTGGCGGTCAGTCCGTAGGCCATGAGCTTGTCGGGGTCTAGCCATGCGCGTAAGGAGAAATTTTTGCTGCCCAGCAATTCGGCGATTTGCACACCTTCCACCGATTGCAAGCGTGGTTGTACCGTGCGCACCAGATAGTCGGTGATATGGTTAGCAGCCAAGGTGCTGCTGGAAAAGCCGATGTACATGGCATCAATGGTCTCGCCTATTTTGACGTTTAGCACAGGCCGTTGCGATTCAGGCGGCAACTGGTTGATGACCGAATTGACTTTGGCGTTGATTTCGGTCAAGGCCTTGTTCGGGTCAAAATTCAGGCGCAAATTGGCGGTGATGGTGCTGACGCTGTTTTGGCTGATGGAGGTGATGTAATCAATGCCATTGGCTTCGGCAACCACGGTTTCCAATGGCGTGGTGATAAACCCCGCGATAATGTCAGGGTCAGCTCCGTAATAGGCGGTGGATATAGTGACCACGGCATTTTCAGTGCGTGGATATTGCAACACCGGCAAGCTGGTCAGCGAGCGCAAGCCCAACACCAGCAGCATGATGCTGATAACCATCGACAATACGGGCCTACGGATAAAAATGTCGGTTAAGTTCATGGCGGCTTATTGGTCTATAGGTTGGGGGGCAGGGTCATTGCTAGGCTGTTGGCTATTGTCAATCAGCACAGTGGTGCCGTTATGCAGCTTGATTTGTCCAGAGGTGACAATCCTCTCGCCATCCTTAACACCTTTGATAATGCTGATTTGGTCGCCGCGCGTCTCGCCGGTGGTCACTAACGCTTGGTGGGCGGTCAGCTTGGTTTGACCTTTATCGTCTTTGCCCTCTTCGACCACGAATACGGTCGCCCCAAAAGCGTTAAAGCTGATGGCGGTGCGCGGCACGGTGATGAACGGCTGGGCGGCACCGGTAATGACCTGCACTTTGGCATACATGCCAGGAACTAGGCGATGGCCAGGATTTTTCAGGGTGGCGCGGATCAGGGCGTTGCGGGTGCTGCTGTTCACTTTCGGGTCAATGACGCTAATTTCCCCCAGAAAATCTTGCGTCGGATAGGTATCGGTATGCAAATGGATGGCTTGGCCGGTTTTTAACACGGCTAAATACTGTTGCGGCAGGTAAAAGTCGGCATACACGGTGTCCAGATTTTGCAACGTGGCGATGGTCGTGCCGGCGGCCAAAAATTGGCCTTGGTCGATGGCACGGACTCCTATAAGTCCACCAAAGGGCGCACGGATAGTTTTTTTGTCAATCAGTGCCTGTTGCGCGGCGGCGTTGGCCAAGGCGATATTCAGGTTTGCCTTGTCGATGTCCATCGTCTGTTGGCTGATGGCTTTGGCATTGAATTGCGCTTCGGAACGCCGGAAAGTGATCCGTGCCAGTTCGGCGGTGGCGTTCAGTGAGTTCAGTTTGGCAATGTCATCATCAGCCCGCAGTTGTACCAGCGGGGTATTGGCGGCAACGGTATCGCCCTGTTTGAAGAGGATGGCGCTGACCAGCCCCGCCACCTCCGAACTGAGTTCGACCCCTTGTGCGGCGCGTAAGCTGCTGACGGCTTCAAGCTTGGGCAGCCAGTCCTCATAATGTGCGCTAATGACCGATACGGTTTTTGGCGGCTCGCCTTGGGACATCATGAACTGCTTGATCATGCTCCCTTTGAATTCGATAAAACCAAACACACCGCCCAGCACTACGCCAACGACGATGAGCATAATGAGCATACGCTTAAACATATTATTTTCCTTTGCGAAATTGTTCAAATTGTTCAAGTAAGGACGAGGCTGGCTTTTGTTTCGGCTGATTGTCCGTGAGGGTTTGCGCCAAATCGGCGCGTTGCCACCAGCCGCCACCTAAGGCGAGGAACAGCGCGGCGGTGTCGGAGACTTGGGCGGCTTTGGCTTGGATTTGCCCCAAGCGGGCTTGTTGGTAGTCGTGTTGCGAGCTTAGCAAATTCAAATAACTGACCGCCCCGATTTGGAATTGGGTTTGCGTCAACGCCAAGGTATCATGGGCGGCCTGTTGCGCGGATTCTTGGGCTTTCAGGGCTTGGGCATCATATTGCAAGGCGCTTAAGGTGTCGGCGACATTTTGGAACGCCTTTAACACGGTGCTGCGGTACTGTTCGGCGACCTGCTGGTAAGCGGCTTTAGCGACTTTGCGCTGGTGGGTCAATTGCCCGCCATGAAAAATCGGTTGCGCCAAGTTGGTGGTCATATTCCAAATATCACTGCCGGGCGCGAACAAATTGCCCGCTTCAGTGGCGATGGTGGAAACATTGGCCTTAAGCGTAAAATTGGGGAACACGCTGGCGATCACCACACCGATTTGGGCACTGGCAGCATGTAACAGGGCTTCTTGGGCGCGGATGTCGGGGCGTTGTTCGACCAACTGGGAGGGGAGACTCAACGGCAGGCTAGTGGGCAATTGCAATTCTTCGAGGTTGAACTGCGCCGCCAAATCGGTACTGGGGAACACGCCGACCAAGATTTTTAGGCGGTTTCGCGCCTGCGCCAATTGCTGTTGCAAGGGCGGTAAGGTGGTCTTGGTTAGCTCCAGTGCCGATTGCTGTGCCAATACCGCCGTTTTTGAGGTGCTGCCCAAATCAAACTGCTGTTTGATAACGTCCAATTGTTGTGCTTGGTCGGCAATCATTTCCTGCGTTGCGGCAATTTGAGCGCGTAGCGAAGCTTCTTGCACGGCGGTCGTGACAATGTTTGAGGCGATGGTCAAAAACGCGCCTTCAAGCTGGAAACGTTGGTATTCCGCTTGCGCATTTAGCTCTTCAATCTGGCGGCGGACGGCACCGAACACGTCTAAGGTGTAAGACACGCCAATCGAAGTGTTATATAAGTTGAACACTGTGCTACCGCGACTGGGGCTG
>JACXTQ010000384.1 GCA_016919605.1 Methylovulum sp. | reverse complement strand
TAATGCGGTCTACGGCTCCGGCAATCCCTTTATGCCCCGTGGGTATGCCGGAATGACGGGTATTTTTAAGGCCGCCATGCTTATTAACGGCTTGCCGTACATCTTTAGCAAAAGACCTTGAAATCCATATAGAGCCTTAAGTTTTTACCATCGCCCATAATCGCTTCCGCTCGCCTTTCGCTTTACTGGCTTGGCAGATTTCAGTCCAGACAATAGCCCAGCACCCAGTGATAACTTACTTTCCGCTCGTCAAAACCATCCCAAAAATAATTAAGCTCGTAGCACAAAGCATCCTGTGGTGAATAGCTACGGGCGGCATCAGTAAAATGGTCACGGACGTTAGCGGGCATTTCATAAAATAAAACCCGTTGCTTGATGCGCTGGTTATCTAAAGTGCATAGGTTCAGCTCGCGTAATTGCTTAGGATCGCCGTCAAGATCGCGTTGATAGAATTTTTCGAATGCCTTATCCCAAACCGCTGCGCCTTGTTCGCAACAATAAACGGCAATGGTTTTGGCAAAGCTGGCGCGGAATTCATTGAGCCTATATTGTTTTTTGGTCAGTGCTAGGGCGGGAAGTGTTTGGCAATGGTTAAGATACGCGCTCAACGATTGCCGTGTCGCTTGTGGGTTAGTGTCATAAGGGCGGTTCAGCCGGATAAAATTGTCAAAATGTTCCAACGTGCCTATAGGATTGTCGTCATAGCTGTAATGGGCTTGGTTTGGCAATTGCAGGCATAAGCGGGTGTCAAAACCTTGCGTTTGCCATAATTTGACGGGTAGCGCGGCTTCGGCGGTATCAATCCGTTTGTTTTGGCCTTTTTGATAAGGAATACCTAAGCCGTCAAAATGTGAGTACAAGCCTTTTAAAGCGGGTTGGCAAACTTTGAGCGTTTCGCTTTCTATACCCGGCATCCCCCAAAGCGACACGTTGTTCAACGTAAAATTGCGGTATTTCTCGCCATCAAATCCCTCAACAAACGCCCGCATGGGCTGGCTCATCACCAAGATGTTGACCTTGGCCCATGCCCCGATACGGTGGCGGCGCACCCGTCCGGCGGCTTGGACTTCGCCGCGCACGGAGCGGGGTTCCAAAATGGCCCAGTCGTAATCATGGTCACGTCCGGTTTCTTGCAGGGTGGTGGTGACGACAATAACCATCAGGTGCTGTTTGCCTTCGGTTTGGGTGTATTGCAGGGCATTCTGCAATTCCGGCACGTCTTCTTGCCAAGCCCCATCTTTACGGTTGTTGAGCCGATTGAGTTTCTCGTCCATCAGGCCCAGCACTAGGCGCGGGTGTTTGGCGTGGTAGCAGACGATGCGGTAGGTATAGTTGTCTTGATTGCTGTCACGTTCTTCTAATAGCCATTGGCTGTAGAGCCACGCTTGTTTGGCGGTGTTGAAGCGGATAAAGCCGATGGAGATGCTGATGTTATTGACGGTTTGGGCGTTGTCTTGGTGTAGGCGATAACAGCCGGCAAGGATTTCTGGATAAATCTGGGTTTTTAAGTGCTTGCCCTTATCGGTGGCCGCCGATAAGGGCGTAAGGTTGAGCATGTCCAATTGGCGGCGATGGCTGTCGGTGTTGGCTTGGATTTTTGCGCAGACCCGCGTGACGTAAGGGCTGTATAGAGCGGATAGGTTGGCCGGGGTGTGGGTGTTAAGGTCGTGGCATTCGGCTTCCAAGCCGAGTTGGTTGCTGGCAAAGATTAGCCGGGCGGGTAGGTTGTGTACGCTGAGGGCGTTAAAGCCGGGTGCGTCCAGTTTGGCCTTGATGCCCAAGCCCCGCCACCAGGCATCAAACAAACCCTGCACGATATGCGGCCCCATAGTCGCGGACATCAGCACCACATGGCGGCCAGCAAGGCCGACCATGAAACACAGCTTGCCTAGGGTGATGAGGTCTTGGGCGGTGTAGTTGTCGATTTCATCCAGCACCAAATCGGAGGTGAATATCCGTAAAGCCATTTTTGCTTCGCCGCCGCTGGTGGCGTGGGTGGCGGGAACGAGGTGGTCAACGGTGCAGGCGACGATGGGGGTTTCCAGCAGTTGTAGGCCGCGTGTATCTAGCCAGTCGTGGACGGTGTTGAACAGGGTTTGGCGGTCGCGTTTTTCTTGTCGGTCGCCCTCTAAATGGGCATCTAGGCAATCCAGCCAAGGCATGTTGTCTGGATTTAGTGATTTTACGGCTGGATCTAGTGGTTTTACGGCAAGGCCGCCTTCGATATAGCCGCCGTCATCGTGGTTAATGGCGTTTTCGCTACCTGTTGGGGTTTCCGGTGGTATTTCGGCGCTGTCCAGCACCAAGCCGCCCACCAAGGTGACAAAGTCGCCTTCGGCAATCTCGGCTTGGTCACGCAAGGCCCCGCCGGACTGCGAAGTGAGCGAGCGTAAACCTAAGGCCAGGGTGTAGCGTAAACGGGGTTCGCCATTGGCGTTTTTCGGGCTGATGGCGGCCAGCAAGCGCACCCCGGCGAGGGTTTTGCCGCTGCCCGTTTCCGCCAGAATCGCCGCGAACACGGGGCGGTTGTCAAGGTTCTGTTGGGCGGCTTGGGCAAG
>JACXTQ010000383.1 GCA_016919605.1 Methylovulum sp. | reverse complement strand
GGGCGAAACGCCGCCCATAAAATATTATGGGCGGATTGTCCTCTCCGTCAGCGACGAGGTTTACCAAAACGGTGGCATTGCAAAGTTGCAGTGCCGCCACCCGTCAATAATTCCTCTAAAGAGAGAAGTTCGTTTAAAAATTTAGGGGCAAACCCGCAACAAAAGGCATGCCCCTTAGGGCATACCTTCCGCACTAGCCTTTATTTTTCTATTTGCTTAAAAATATCGGCAAAAGTCGGTGAACCGCTGGCTTGCTGAGTATGGTCTTTAATGGTATGGGTCTCTTCATCCTGTTCTTTGGCTTTGATGGACAAAGAAATGGATTTGCTCTTTTTGTCTACACCAATGAATTTGGCTTCTAAGGTGTCGCCTTCTTTCAACAAGGTGCGTGCATCTTCAACGCGGTCACGTTGGATTTCGGAGGCACGCAGATAACCTTCGACATGGTCAGCCAAGGTCACGACCGCACCTTTAGCATCGACTTCTTTGATGGTGCCTTTTACCAAGCTGCCTTTTTCATGGGTAGCTAAGAAGTTTTGGAAAGGGTCTTGTTCCAATTGTTTGATACCTAAAGAGATACGCTCACGTTCGGAATCAACGGCCAAAATGACGGTTTCCAGCTCATCACCTTTCTTGAAGTCACGGACGGAAGCTTCGCCACCTTCTGCCCAAGAAATATCGGACATGTGCACTAAGCCATCAATACCGCCTTCCAGGCCGATGAAGATACCGAAATCAGTAATCGATTTGATTTTCCCGGAGATTTTGTCGCCTTTGTTGTGTGTTGCGGCAAATTCATCCCAAGGGTTGGTTTTGCATTGTTTCATGCCCAAAGAAATGCGGCGGCGTTCTTCATCGATTTCCAGAACCATGATTTCAACTTCATCACCTAACTGTACCAGTTTGGATGGGTTGACGTTTTTGTTAGTCCAGTCCATTTCGGAAACGTGCACCAAACCTTCAACGCCTTCTTCGATTTCAACGAAGCAGCCGTAATCGGTCAGGTTGTTGACCTTGCCGAAGACGCGGGTGCCGGCTGGGTAGCGGCGGGCAATGTTTTGCCAAGGGTCTTCGTTCATTTGTTTCATGCCCAAAGACACACGGTTTTTGTCTTTGTCGTATTTTAAGACCTTAACTTTGATTTCTTGACCAATTTCCACACACTCGGATGGATGGCGCACGCGTCTCCATGCCATATCGGTGATATGCAACAAGCCGTCGATGCCGCCTAGGTCGATAAATGCGCCATAATCGGTTAAGTTTTTGACCACACCGACTACAGTTGCGCCTTCTTCCAATGTTTTCAGTAACTCTTCCCTTTCGGCACTGTACTCTTTTTCAACTACGGCACGGCGGGACAGGACAACGTTGTTACGTTTTTGGTCAATTTTGATGACTTTGAAGTCAAGATCGCGATT
This sequence comes from Methylovulum sp., assembly GCA_016919605.1. GTDB lineage: Bacteria > Pseudomonadota > Gammaproteobacteria > Methylococcales > Methylomonadaceae > Methylovulum. The sequence continues at coordinate 3,531 of JACXTQ010000383.1, read as the reverse complement.
TTCCAAGAACGTAGTGTCACGGATAGGGCGGACATCAACCAATGAACCTGGCAAGAAAGCGCGTAAGGCACCAACGGCCACAGTGAAACCACCACGGACTTTGCCAGTGATACGACCCACGATGGTCGCTTCTTTTTCAAACGCAGTTTCAAGTTCAGACCACGCTTTATTTTTCTTGGCTTTATCTCGGGAAAGAAGGGTTGCACCTAAACCGTCTTCAAATAAATCCAGCGCGACTTCGATTTCATCGCCGATGGCAACTTCCAATTCGCCATCGTTATTGAGAAATTGCCATTTTGGGATGACACCTTCTGATTTAGAATGGGTGCTGACAATGACCATATCGTTTTCGATGTCAATTACAGTACCCATTAACATGGCACCAGGACTCATTTTGGTCTTGGTTAAACTTTCTTCAAGTAATGCAGCAAAGCTTTCGCTCATTTTCTATTCCCAAGCTGGTCGGAACACACCAGCCTTTATAATAATGTTAAAGTTAAAAAAACCGGTAACACAGGTCTGGCTGTCCTTAACGGATAAAGTCAAGTACTTGTGTTATCACAGCGTCAATTGTCATATCAGAAGAATCAATAAAAAGCGCGCCGCTCGCCATGCTCAGTGGGGCAGTTGCCCGCTCCCTATCGCGGCGATCGCGTTCTTCTATGTCTTTTGTTAAGCCTATAAGATTAGCATCAATTCCTTTTTCTTTCAACTGTTTATATCGTCGCTCAGCTCTTTTTATGCTGCTCGCCGTTAAAAACACCTTATGGGCGGCATCAGGGAAAACCACAGTCCCCATATCCCTGCCATCGGCCACCAATCCTGGCGGTTGTTTAAAATCCTGTTGCTTTTGTAACAACACTGCTCTAATTTCAGGTAGGGTCGCGATAATCGAAGCGGTGTTGCCGGTTTTCTCCAGCCCTAGCTGGGCGGTAATGTCCTCGCCATTTAATTTGACAACCAATTCATCAGCGCATTCGAACCCTAATGTCATAGCTTTTGCCACGTTGACGATAGCATCGACATCATCTAAAGCGACAGCTTGCTTGAGCACGGCGATAGCCAAGGAGCGATAAATGGAGCCGCTATCCAGATAATGCCAGCCCAATTGTTTGGCTAGTAATCGGCTGATGGTGCCTTTGCCTGCGCCACTAGGGCCATCTATAGTCAGAACTGGAACGGACATGCTTACTCCTCGGTGCAAACCAAAGCCAAACCTAGGGCTTTGACCAAGTCTTTAAATTCAGGGAAGGAGGTGTTGACATTGGCGCAATCCAATACCGTTATCGGTGCTTGGGCGCGTAATCCGGCGATGGAAAATGACATGGCAATTCGGTGGTCACCGTGTGATTCGACCACGCCGCCACCGATAGTACCGCCTTGGATAATCATGCCATCGGGTGTCGGTTTGGCATCCACGCCCAGGATTAACAGGCCGTCCGCCATCACTTGGATACGGTCAGATTCTTTGACCCGCAGTTCTTCCGCTCCACTCAACCGAGTCTGGCCTTGTGCACAGGCGGCGGCGACAAATAACACAGGGAATTCATCAATCGCCAAAGGCACCAAATGTTCAGGAATATCAATGCCTGTCAATGGGCTATATACTACATGCAAGTCTGCGACCGGCTCGCCGCCGACTTCGCGCTCGTTTAGCACTTCGATGTTCGCGCCCATCAAACGTAGGATGTCAATTACGCCGGTGCGAGTAGGGTTAATGCCAACATGTTTTAAAGTCACGTCCGAGCCAGGGGCGATTGACGCACCTACTAAGAAAAACGCTGCCGAGGAAATGTCGCTAGGCACGTCAATGTCCATCGCCTTTAAGCTGCCTTCGGCGGAAATACTGGCGGTGCTGCCTTCGCGTTTGACCGGATAAGAAAAGCCCGCCAACATGCGTTCGGTATGGTCGCGGGTCGGGGCCGGTTCTGTCACACGGGTTTCGCCTTGTGCGTACATCCCCGCCAATAGCAAACAGGATTTGACTTGGGCGCTGGCCATTGGCATGGTGTAATCAATGGCGGTCAATTGCCCAGCCTTACCGGTAATATGCAACGGTGCCGTGCCTTGTTCGGTGGTCTTAATGTCTGCGCCCATTTTTGCCAAAGGATCAGTGACCCGTTTCATGGGGCGGCCTGACAGGGATTTGTCGCCCGTCAATACGCTATTGAACGGTTGCCCTGCCAATAAACCGCTTAACAAACGCATAGAGGTGCCGGAATTGCCCAGATACAAGTCATTCTTAGGAGCTTTGAGGCCATGTTTGCCCACCCCGTGGATAGTCACGCAGCCATTGGTCGGGCCTTCAATTTCCACGCCCATATCCCGAAACGCCTGCAAGGTCGCCAATGCGTCTTCAGCTTCGAGAAAGCCGGTGACATGGGTCACGCCTTCCGCCAAGGAACCAAGCATGATGGAGCGGTGTGACATGGATTTGTCACCAGGCACACGGGTTTCGCCATGCAGTTTGCCGCCGGGTTGGATTTGGAAAGTGATTGATTTTGACATAATAGATTCTATCTGGTTAAGAAAGCGTTGCCGTGCATTATTGGCATACGAAAAGGTTGTAAAAAGTTGCTGGCGGTCATCGTCCGCCAGCAGTCGGTATAGTTTATCCAGCTCGGATTGCAATTGCCTAATTAAAGGTAGGATGGCCTGTTTGTTGGCTGCGCAAATGTCCGCCCACATGGTCGGGTCACTGGAGGCAATGCGGGTAAAATCTTTAAAGCCGCCCGCCGCGTATTTAAAAATCTCACTTTGCTCGTCCTTGTGCCCCAGCATATCCACCAGGGCAAAGGCCAATATATGTGGCAAATGGCTGGTCGCTGCCAAAACATGGTCATGGCGGGTGGCATCCATCACGGAAACGGCTGAACCCAAACCCTGCCAAAAGCGTTGGACTTTTCGCAAGGCTTCGGTATTGGTGTTGTCTACGGGCGTGATAATCAGGCGTTTGTTGGCAAACAGGCCGTCAACCGCAGCCAAGACACCGCTTTGTTCGCCGCCGGCAATCGGGTGGGCGGGGACAAAGTTATCTGGCACATAACCAAATACGGTTTGCGCTGCCGCCAGCACGCTGCCTTTGGTGCTGCCGACATCGGTGTAAATGGTTTGGCTGGACCAAAATGGTTTTAACAAGGCCAACACTGCGGTTATGCTCGCCACCGGCGTGGCGATCACCACGGCATCGGCACCGGCGACGGCGGCGGCAATATCCACATAATAGTCGTCAATAACACCGATTTGCTTGGCGGTTTGCAGGTTTTGCACATCCGCTTCACGGCCAAAGCCGACAATGGTGGTCGCCAACTTATGTGCGCGAGCGCTCTTGGCAATAGATCCGCCAATCAGCCCTACGCCAATAATGCAAAGCTTGTTGAACATTAGCTTAAAACATCGTGAAGTGCCTGCAAAAACACGGCATTTTCAGCAGGTGTACCGATGCTGATGCGCAAGAAGTTAGGCAGTTCATAGTTCGCCACGGGCCTAACAATAACGCCTTTATGTAACAAGGCTTCATAAATCGGCATC
>JACXTQ010000382.1 GCA_016919605.1 Methylovulum sp. | reverse complement strand
TACATTAAAGGCCAAGAGGCCTTATTTTACGAGAATAATAAGAAAAAAAATCACTCTAAGAGGAGAAGTCGTTATGACGGAAATATTGTTTACGCTAACCACGGTTTTTGTGGCTTACGTTTTTTATAGCATTGTCAATGGGCAAAAAACGGCCAGCCCTGCCCGTGCGGTGGTGCCTCCGCCAGTAGTGGTGGCGCTTGCGCCGATGCAAACCGAAGTACAACCTGAGAAAATAGCCCCGCCGCAGGCAGTGGTTGCCGCGCCAGTGGCGGTGCAGCCTGCGCCCGTGCAGCCTGAGAAAATAGCCAAGCCGCAGGCGGTGGCTGATGTGCCAGTGGCGGTAAAGGTGCAAAAAACTGTACCCGCCGCCGCGCTTAAGGGCAATGTGCGTGATCCGAAAACGGGGGAAGTCGCCACGGTGGGCAACAATTACCGCTTTACCAAGCGTTGGATAAAAGAAGCCTTGGTTAGCGAGGGTTTGTTGGATAGGATTTACAAGAACAATGAATTGGATAGTGCCGCCGAGGCGACTATTAAAACCGCTTTGCAAGCGTTGGCGGCGATGGACAAATATCGCGCTTAGGCATTAACCGGATGGGTGTTTAAATGTCCGGCAGACGATAGCCGGATAGGTTGCGTTTGCTGTGGGGGCTTGCTGTCTGCACCGTTGGTGACAGTGTGCAGGTCGCCCTTGCTCCTCTGGCATTAAGTTAATGTATTTCTGCCTTTAATTTCAATTAGATAAAAAGTATTCGCCATCGTTCCCACGCTCCAGCGTGGGAATGCCTGCCGCAATGCTCCAGCGTTGCGGGACGCTGGAGCGTCTTGGATGCGTTCCCACGCCGGAGCGTGGGAACGATATGGCTTTGATTTTTATTGTTTATTCCTTAACTTAATGGCAGTGCGCCCTTGCCCACCAGCCGGTCAACTTTCCAGATTGAGTTTTTTAAGCCGATAGCGGAAGGAGCGGAATGATAAGCCCAATTGCTTGGCGGCGGCGGTCTTGTTCCATTTGTTGTCTTCCAAGGCGGTGGAGATGGCTTTACGTTCGATGCCTTCCAGATAATCTTCCAACGAACCTAAAGCCGGGTCATAATCAGCGGGGGAGTTGGTGTGTTGGCTACTGACAGGCAGGTTTAGGTCATCCAGTTCCACTTCTTTGCCATTATATAAAGCCAGCGAGCGTTCCAAAATATTTTCTAGCTCACGCACATTACCCGGAAACGCATAGTGCTGCAAAGCCGCCAGGGCTGCGGGTGACAAGCTAGGGCTATTGCCGCCTGTCAACTTTGCCAAAATATGCGCGGTCAGCAAGGGGATGTCGCTGATGCGTTCACGCAGGGGCGGGATGTGCAAGTCAATGACGTTGATGCGGTAATACAAGTCTTGCCGGAAACTGCCGTCTTGCACCATTTGGGCGAGGTTGCGGTGGGTCGCGCTTAACAGACGGATATTGACCGGGATTTCTTGGTATTCGCCAACGGGGCGGATTTTTTTCTCCTGAATGGCACGCAGCAGTTTCACTTGTAGCGACAGCGGCAAATCGGCGACTTCATCCAAAAATAAAGTGCCGCCTTCCGCCGCTTGGAACAGGCCTTTTTTGTCACTGACCGCCCCTGTAAAACTGCCTTTTTTATGGCCAAAGAATTCGCTTTCGATTAACTCATGCGGGATGGCCCCGCAATTGATGGCGATAAAGGGATGGTCGTGGCGCGGGCTTTGTTGGTGAATCAGCCGTGCCACCAGTTCTTTGCCGGAGCCGGATTCGCCACTGATATACACGGGGGCTTGGCTACGCGCCAGTTTGGTGATTTTGGTGCGGATTTCGCGCATGATGGCCGATTCGCCCAGCAATAAATGGCGCATTTGCTGGTGCTTTTCTTGGTTGGTCTCAGCCGGTTTTAGGGCGTTTTTAATCAATTGCCTTAAAATGGGCAAATCCACGGGCTTGGACACAAAATCAAACGCGCCTTTTTTCATTGCCAAAATGGCCGTGTCCATATTGCCATGGGCGGTAATGACGGCAATGGGCAAGGGTGTGGGCAACGTTTGGATATGGTCGATCAATTCCAGGCCATCGCCATCCGGCAAACGCATATCGGTCAAGCAAATGTCAAATGGGTATTGCTTCAATAGCGTATTGGCTTGGGCTAGGTTGGCGGCGCATTGGCTGTCAATGCCCATCCGGTTGAGGGTGATTTCGAGCAATTCCCGGATGTCCGGTTCATCATCTACGATTAATGCCAGTGGTTTTGTCATATTTCAATCAGATTTTTGTCCGCATTTAGCACACAGAGTCGAAAGCAACCCCGATTATTGTCCGTTAAATGATAGCTTAATTTTGCTTGGTTGAGTTCAGCCAATTCTTTGGAAATGTACAAGCCTAAGCCGGTGCCTTGTGCGGAGGTGGTGAAAAATGGCTCAAAAAGGTTGTTAAGGTGTTGATGGCTAATGCCTGTGCCATTATCAATGATGTCGATGCAGGGTACGCCATCCAAACTAAAACTTTGTATCAAAATGTGACCCAGTTCCGGTTTTCCGTATTTCAAGGCGTTCTCGCAGAGATTGTTCATAATCTGCCTTAAATGGTTGAGGTCAATAAACGTATACAGTGGCGTGGTGGCGTGGGTAAGCTTAAAAGTATCGGCGCGGCATTGCTTTAACGCTAAAAAATTTTTCAGATAGCTATCCAGCCAAGCGGTCAGTTCAATGCGCTCACGTCTGGAATCATGGCGTTTGGACAACCCCAATATGTCTTCAATAATCACATTGACGCGGTTGCATTGGGTTTGGATGATGTTCAGCAGGCGGTGGTCGGCATCGGCCAACTGCTCGGATTCGGCGAGCAGTTGGTTGGCGTGGCTGATGGCACCGAGCGGGTTGCGGATTTCATGGGCGATACTGGCGGTGAGCCGTCCTAACGAAGCCAATTTGCCCTGCTGGACGCGCTGGTTATATAAAGTGATGTCTTCCAGGATAATCATGTAAAAATTATCGTAATGGGTGGACAACAACATAAAATGGCCACTGATGTCAGTACCATTGGCAATGGCGATGGCGACAATGTCGCTTTCTGAATCAAACAGCCAATGCCGGAACGCCCGTGCCAGCTGCGGGGAAATATGGCTCAATTGTTTGGGCGGCTTGGTTTGTTTAGTCAGTTTTAACGCCGCCTCGTTGACCATTTGGATGCGTTGTTTCTGGTCGGTGATAATAATCCCCGATTGCAGGTTCTGGATAATATATTGGTTTAAGTCCTCCAGCTTGACAATGGTTTTTTGTTGCTGTTCGGCCAGTTGCAGGGAATCTTCACTGCGTTTGGCCAGGATGTAAGACAACAAGGATATGGTGAAAAAAGCCGCGCCCAGCATCCCCGTATAGGTATAAGAGCTAGGGTCCACCGCTTGATATTGGTCGCTAAAGATGCGTTCGGCGAGTACCGCCAAGCTGGCCAGCGCGGCAAATAGCACCGCACAAATGCCGCCGATCAGCAAGCCGCCTGAGGCAATGGACACGGCAATTAAGATGCCCAAACCGCTTTTGATGCCGCCACAGGCGTGCATCAGTAAGGTTAGCAAAATAATGTCGGTAAAAATCAACAATTGCGCTTGCGACGTGTACGAAGTGAGCCGCCAAAAGACACAGGCCATCGAGGTCAGTGTCAGCACCCAATAGCCGTGGCTACTGTAACTGTATAAATTATCGTAATAACTGGTCAGTAAGCCCGGTTCAACACGCTGATAAATCAAAGCGACAAACAATGTCGCCAGGATCAGGCGATAAGTTAAAAACACTTTTAACAGCGTCCACGCTTGCCGTGCCGGGATGCCATAGCCTTTGGAAAAAGGGCAGGGATACAGTCGTTCAGGGGTATTTATCGCCATAAGCTTATTAATGGATAGCGTTTTATAGAGACTTGGCTAGAATATCCGCCAGCTTTCATCATAACAGCCAATGCCCGCCCACGGGCTAGGGCTGTT